>NZ_JAYKTS010000013.1 GCF_037024155.1 Bacillus sp. 2205SS5-2 | reverse complement strand
AACGGGGTTTTATCCACCAAAAAAGAGGCGACCTCAGACCTGCATTAACAGGATGAACAGTTTAATGCATCATTAAACCGCTAGACCCCATTTTCATTCATTGCGGTGTCTGACAGGACATGGGGTTTCGTATTGATTGTTGCTCTTGACACAAAGAAAAAACAGGCAGTAGGGTTTTTTCGATTGATTTCTTTTTTTTATCTAGAAATGAAGAATTTTTCATTAGGAAAAGAGCACGAAATCATACAAGTCAAGGAATTCCTTCATATTCGAAAAGCCACAATCTTTGCGAAAACAGCCTTGTTAAATATCTCTAAGTTAAACCCTTTGAAAAGAGGCGGATTTTATCATATTAGCTTGTCCTCCATCATAGAAATGTACTGTAGTGATTGAAATCTGAATATGGAGGCATCAAGCATGAATAATCTAAAACCAGTTCTAGTAATAGTTACTCTCATTTTACTTGTAACGCTTATAGTACCGGCTCTTCTCGTTTTACCGTTTTCCTCATCTGATGAAAAGGGGGAGCTTGATGAAAAAATCTCTTCAAAGATAAACTCCCTAAGCTCATTGAATGACTCCATGGAGATTTCTGTCTATCGTACGCAAAAAGACGTCGTGGAATCACTGCCAATTGAACAATATGTCATCGGAGTTGTTTCAGGTGAAATGCCTGCGGACTTCGAAAGCGAAGCACTTAAGGCACAGGCTCTTGCGGCAAGAACGTATATAGTCCAGCAACTCACCAATTCGGATAAAACAGGACTACCAGAAGGCGCTGATGTAACGGATACGGTTAACCATCAAGTGTATAAGAATCAAGCTGAACTTAAGCTGCAATGGGGAAAAGACTTTCAGTGGAAAATCGATAAAATAACCCAAGCCGTTGCAGACACGAAAGGACAAATTATTACTTATAATGAAGTGCCAATAACGGCTACGTTTTTTTCAACCAGTAATGGTCAGACGGAAAATTCAGAAGCCTACTGGGCAGAAGAAATCCCTTATTTACGCAGTGTAGAAAGTCCTTGGGATACACAATCTCCGAAATTCGAATCACAGAAAATTATCACCCTCGCTGATTTTCAACAAAAGCTTGGCATTAAGCTTCCTGGAGACGGTTCGGTCGGGGTAATTACGTCGCGAACTCCTGGGGATCGAGTCGGTATCGTCAAAATAGGGGACAATGAGTTTACCGGAAGAGAAGTCCGCGACAAATTAGGATTAAACTCATCTGATTTTACTTGGGTAAGAAAAAGCGACCACATCGTGATTAACACCAAAGGGTATGGGCACGGAGTTGGCATGAGCCAATACGGAGCAAATGGGATGGCGAAGGAAGGCAAGTCGTATGAAGACATCGTTCTTCACTATTACCACGATGTGCAGATCGTTTCAGCCGATAATCTATTGACCGCCTATGTCTCACAAAACTAAACAAAAGGGTTGGCTTAGAGGCCAGCCCTTTTGTTATGGAAGGAAAATTTTAAAACATAGAAAAATAACTTCGATTGATCCACCAGGTTACCTGATGGATCATTTGCTCGTTCCGACTCCTTCATAGGCAGAAATAATCTTTATTTGACAGACCTTTTATAAAATGAGGATCTGGTGATAATCCAGAAACAAACGGCAACCCCCGTTATATCCTTCACAAAGTCTATCACCGTTGCAGATCGAGCTGGAATGAAGGATTGATGAATTTCATCAGTCAAGCCATAAAATCCAGCCAAAAGGGCAAAAATAATATTGGTACGAGCCGTAAACTTCCCCTGTACCCACAACGCTCCTACAAAGAGAACATATAATAGGGCGAACTCCACTAAGTGAAGCGATTCTTTTATGAAGCGATCCAATCCCCGGTCTGGTAGGGCCATGACGGCTGTATCAGGAAGACTAGACATCACCCAGATAGCCACCATATATATGAGGGGCAAGACTGTAACAAGCCATTTGACAAACCCTTTCACCGTATGTACCTCCATTAAAAATGTTTGTTTCATTATATCACATCGATTTTTCTCCTGATAAGAAAGGTTGTTTTCGTATACATTGTGGCTATTTCAACTGATTTTTGACTGTATCCTCCAATTCACTGTTGAATTCTATCAAAAACAGACGAAATGATGCCCGAAACAAAGCTATATCTTAGATAATAAACTGATACGAAAAGCAACATTCTTTGCGAAAGCAGCCATAAGAAAAGATGTTATCGTGTTTTATTACTCCTGATTGATTCCTAACGAATGAATGATATCATTCGAAATAAAAAGTAAGACATACCTCGAGTCATCCTTACAGCCTTTTTTTGTGTCAAGAGCAGAGGGACCAAGTCAAGACGTCATCACCATTTGAAATTCATGCGTTCCTACCCTTAAAAGGCCAATTTTCTCAAAGAATATTGCTTTCGAAGTCGGATTTATTCTTGTTTAAGAATAGGATCGTGAAATCTTTTCGTATACATTAATGCTATTGCCTCTAACTTTAGAGGCAATCCTCTATTTTGCTGTTGATTCCCACTAAAAATTGAAGAAGAGATACCCTAAAAAAGCGACAAACTTTGTAAAAACAGCTCTACATAAAGACCTTTAAAAAGAAAAATGTATAAGAATGGTCCGCATGTTAAATGCTAAGAAGTAAAAAAATTTCATAAAAAGGTATATATTTTTCAAAATCTGTTCAGACTGATTGCTGAGGTGATGAAAATGAGAGAGGAAGAAAAGAATCGATCTTCTCAACAATCTAGATTTCAAGCGTTCTTTAAAAAGCGCTGGGCGTATCCGGCAATTTATCTTGCGAGTGCTGCTATCATAATTACAGCTATTCTATGGTATCAGTCGGCTGGGGATGAGCTTACAGGAGAGCCACAAGACTTTGGTTATGTAGAAAATGGTGCGGTTGGACAGAAGAAGTATGATGACCCTGCAGTTCCAGTCAACGCTCTACAAGAAATGTTCCAAATGCCGGTCAAAGACCCCAATAAGGTCGTCATTGAAAAGCAGTTCTATGATCCAGAGGCATCAGCAGAAGAGCAAGAAGCCGCTTTAGTATTCTTTGAAAATACGTTTTATGAAAACACAGGAATCGACATTTCGATGAAAGGTGAAGAATTTGACGTATTAGCTGCAATGAGCGGAACAGTCACTGCAGTTGAAGAAGATCCTTTACTAGGGCATTACATTATTATGGAGCATAGTGACGGTGTAGCAACACGATACCAATCCGTTAAGGCTCCGGTCGTATCTGTAGGAGATAGCGTAAACCAAGGGGACACACTCGGCAAAGCTGGACAAAGTAAATTTAATGAAGAAGCTGGCGTTCATGTTCACTTTGAAATCCGTAAAGATAGCGTAGCGCTGAATCCAATAGAATTCTTTGATAAACCACTTTCGGCCATTAAAGAACAACCAGGCGACGAGGGTGAAAATAACGAAGGTCAACATTACAACTATCCAGAACATGAAGAATTTAATGATCAACAAGATTCAGATGATGGCGACTCAGCAGATGATGCTGATGGTGCTGATTCTGATGAAGATGACAACTAATCTTTTGACAAAAGCAGCTTACGATTGATGTAAGCTGCTTTTTGCTTTAATCGGAGCAGTATTACGCTGTCTGTTAGCAGCAATTGCAGAAAGAATCGTGTTAACTTTTTCTTTAGTTCAAAAGTAAGACAGTAAACGGAAATCCGCTAAAATTGTAATTGGAACAATTTTTACATAGAAGAGAATAAGTTCAGAAGAAAAGTTTCCGAGGAAATCCGACAACAATGAAATCATACGCGTAAAATGATCACAGTGAATTTTCCCAATAAAATAAGAGAAAAAGAGAAAAGTTATTATTTCAAAATAGGTTTCCTTACAAATTCCATGAAAAAGAGACAGTATCCAACGAGTTGACCTTGTATAAATTCTAGATAATAATGATAAGAATTACCTTAAGGACGTCTAGAAAAAAATAATGATAGAAAGGAAATGATGAGATGAGCATGGCACTTGTATTCTTTTTGATTATGGGTTTCAGTTTAATCCTTGCCTTAAAGAAAAAGAGTTCTTCATATGTAACTGTACCATTATTTTCCTTATCACTCTATATAATAGTTGGATTTTTCTGAAAAAAATACGCTATCCCTTGTCCTTATTGAGTTTTTGTGCATATATCCTTAACCAAGCTAATAGACTGTTACAAACCTGACAAAAAAAGAGAGTGGTTGAGGTGAGGAATCGTTTTGCTCCAAGGGTTCATTGGCGATATTCCAGTTTATATGCAGTAATCAAAGAGCTCATATTTCGAGCTTTCTACCGCAAATCAAAAAGAAGCGTTCTGTAGGTGAGAACTTCACTTGCTTTCCATTTTCTTGTACCTGAGGTAATAGGCTTCTTCTGCGGTACTTTACAGTATCCGTATAGAGAGACGAGTCTCATTTCACACTCCTCATCCAATTTAGGGAGGCGAGTAGTGTGCACGATTACATCAAAGAGAGGACAGTCAAGATTGGAAATTATATCGTGGAGACGAAAAAAACGGTACGCGTCATTGCCAAAGAATTTGGCGTTTCCAAAAGTACCGTTCATAAAGACTTAACAGAACGTCTACCAGAAATCAACCCAGATTTAGCAAATGAAGTGAAGGAAATACTTGACTATCATAAATCTATTAGACATTTACGAGGTGGAGAAGCAACAAAGCAAAAATACAAAAAAGAAGAAATTGAAAGTTCAGCAAAATAGGGAATGGGGGAAGGGGAGAGAAACCTTCCTTTTTTGATGTTCTCTAAAGATTCATTTTTCAAGGCTGTTTTCACATATTTTGTTGCTATTGGCACAAAGAAAAAACAGGCAGTAAGGTCTTTTCGACTGATTTCTTACTTTTTATCTAGAAATGGAGAAGTTTTCATGAGGAAAAGAGCACAAAGTCATACAAATCAGGGGATATATTCCTATTCGAAAAGCCACAATCTTTGCGAAAACAGCCTATTTCAAAGACTCGTCTTCTTTGTAGGGATCAATTGAACTGTAACTAAAAGGATTTAGAGAACCCTTCGTCTGCCAATCCTCGTCGGATGCAAGTTGTCGATCAGCAGGCGCCTTCCGCGTTTTCAATCCGAAAATCTTCTATGGTCAATATCTTTCTTACTAAGTCTTAATGGAAAAAACATGATATATTTTTTGACAAACTACCATATTTTTCGACAGGAATATGATAAAATGTGAAGATGATATACACTAAACAAGTTTGTTTGATCAGTGCTGTTTTCGCAAAGAGTGTTGCATTTCGAGCCAGTCTATAAACTGTTAGATAGCTTTGTTCCGAGCATCTTTTCGTCCAATTTGATGATTAGTAACAACAAAAGAAAAATTTAATCTAAAATAGCAATAATGTATACGAAAAGAGTCTTGATCAGTGAAACCTGACCATTCATAACGAATAGATAAACCGTAGTTTAACGAGCGGAAGGAGTAGAATTAACGATGTTTGCGAAAGATATCGGAATTGACTTAGGAACAGCAAATGTTCTAATTCACGTAAAAGGGCAAGGAATTGTATTAAATGAGCCGTCTGTTGTGGCCATTGATGTAAACACGAAAAAAGTATTAGCAGTGGGCGAAGAGGCTCGCCGGATGGTGGGAAGAACACCAGGTAATATTAAAGCGATGCGACCGATGAAAGATGGTGTGATTGCCGATTTTGATATTACGGAAGCAATGCTGCGTTATTTTATCAATAAAGTAAACGTTAAAGGTATGATCTCTAAACCGCGCATCCTTATTTGCTGCCCGACTGGGATTACGAAAGTAGAAGAAAAAGCGATCATCCAAGCAGCCCAAAAGAGCGGTGGAAAGAAAGTCTATCTTCAAGAAGAACCAAAGGTAGCGGCAATTGGGGCCGGAATGGATATTATCCAACCGAGCGGTCATATGGTCATTGATATAGGTGGAGGAACGACCGACGTGGCAGTTCTCTCAATGAACCAAATCGTAACCTCTCAGTCAGTCAAAATGGCGGGAGATAAATTTGATTCTGATATCTTAAATTATATTAAGAAACAATATAAGCTGTTAATTGGTGTGAGAACCGCAGAGGATATCAAAATTCAAGTCGGTACAGTATCCCCAGAAACTCGTAACGAAGAAATGTCCATCCGTGGGCGCGATCTAGTATCAGGGTTGCCACGTACAATTACAGTACATTCAGCTGAGATTGAGAGCGCACTTAGAGAGTCCGTTTCTGTCATCGTGCAAGCAGCGAAAAACGTACTCGAACATACACCACCTGAATTGTCTGCTGATATTATCGATCGCGGCATTATCCTTACCGGCGGAGGTGCTCTTTTGCACGGAATTGATCACTTATTAGCGGAAGAACTAAAAGTACCTGTGTTAGTCGCTGAAAATCCAATGAACTGTGTAGCCATTGGAACAGGCATAATGCTTGAAAACATGGGACGTATGCCAAGTAAACAACTATTATAAGATTTTCACAGCGACGAATTACCCCAATACTCACAAAATGCAAAAAATAGGACATACTATTAAGAAGCGACGCAAGTAAAAATAACCTCTAGCCATGTGAATTACTTCCCACGGCTGAACAAGAAAAAAGACGAGAATTCTCGTCTTTTTTTAAGCTGTTTTTGCAAACATAATTGCATTACGATAAAATATTTTCCCTCTTTTTCTATAATATCGTGGACTTGGCTGGTGAAGTCGTGCACAAAGCGGAAAGTTGTGCATAAATCGAAAAAGTGTTTTTTCGATCTAGCTCCAAACAATTTCCTTAGCACATATTCTCCATTTTACAAATATTACTATTAATTTTGTGGGAAAAAGTCGAATATCTAATACTTTTATTCATGCTTTTCTTTTATAATAAAGAAAGAGAAGAAATCGGATATCAATGAAAGTAGTGGTGATCATCATGTTTCGTGGTTTTTATACAGTAGCGTCTGGGATGCTTGCTCATCAACGCAAAACAGAAATGCTTTCTAATAATTTAGCCAATGCCAATACTCCAGGATACAAATCAGATCAATCGGCTATGAGGGCTTTTCCTGAAATGCTACTTCAACGGATGAGTGCTGACCAGCTTCCGACTGAAAATGGCTTGCGTATTCCAGGAGCTAATTCATTGAAAACAGGACTAAATACGGGCGTTTATATGCAAGAGGCTATTCCTTTGTATTTGCAAGGAGATATAAGGCAGACGAATAAATCAACGGATCTTGCGCTTGTTGACCAAGGCCCAGGTATGTCACTCTTTACAGTTCAACTTCCAGATGGCGGGATCAACTACACGCGGAACGGGAATTTTTCTCTCGATCATGATGGAAATCTAGTGACTGGCGGAGGACTCTTTGTTTTAGATGAAAAGGGTGAGAAAATTACGCTCCAATCAGAGGAATTTACTGTTTTGGCGAATGGAACTATTACGCAAAACAATACAGAAGTTGCGAAGCTTGGAATTTCCTACGCTGAAAACCCACTTATTTTGAAAAAAGAAGGTGGCGGCATTTATAGTATCGAAGAAAATAATCTCCCCCAAGCCACTGAAAATGCCTCAGTGCAACAAGGGTTTCTAGAAGGCTCTAACGTAGACGAGGGTCGAACGATGACCGATATGCTGAGCGCTTACCGAGCCTTTGAAGCAAATCAAAAAGTATTGCAAGCCTATGATCGAAGCATGGAAAAGGCAGTGAATGAAGTAGGACGCGTAAACTAAAGGGGGGATAAGTAGTGAATCGAACGATGATTACGGCAACGAATACGTTAAATCAGCTCCAAAAACAGATGGATATCATCTCGAATAATGTAGCCAATGTGGATACAAATGGCTTCAAACGAAGAGATGCGTCTTTTACAGAGTTACTCTCACAGCAGTTTGCAACGCAGGCGAACCTCTCCCAAGAAGCGGGTAGACACACCCCTGTTGGTGTTCGGCAAGGCACAGGGGCAAAATTAGGAGCAGTGCAACTAGTTCTCACTCAAGGAGCGTTGCAAAACACCGGACGAGAATTAGACTTTTCATTTTCTCAGAAAAATCAATTTTTGAAAATACTATCGCAAGTAAATGGGGAAGAGGAAATAGCTTATACTCGAAACGGAGCACTCTACTTATCACCCTCAGGTGGAGAAATGCTTTTAGTTGACGCAAACGGAAATCCAGTGTTAAATCAAAATGATGAGATTATTTCTCTTCCTAGTGACAGTACCTCATTCGTTTTAGAGGACGGAGGAAGACTGACGGTAGAAACCCCAAGAGGTGAAGAAATAATTGAACTTGGGGTAGTCGCGGTACAACAGCCACAATATTTAGAGCAAAAAGGAAATAATTTATATGGTTTGCCAACTACACTTGAAGTGAATCAAGACAAAGTTCTAACTGATTTAATCGGTGCACAACGAGAGAGCATCGGGTTACAACAGGGATTCCTTGAGAAGTCTAATGTCGATTTATCGAAGGAAATGACTGATTTGATTACCGTTCAGCGTTCATTCCAATTTCAAACAAAATCAATATCCATTGCTGACCAAATGATGGGACTCGTGAATGGTATTCGTTAAAAGGAGACAAGAACGATGACAGAGAAAAATATCAAACAAAAAGCGACAACACGAGAAGAGCTGAAAGAGAATAAGAAGCCCAAAAAATCCGTCCGTATTCGCTTAATTCCAATTTGGCTACGGGTAATTATTGTTACACTTTTAGTCACCGCTAGTCTTGCGGGTGGGCTAATGGTCGGGTATGGTTATTTGGGTGATGGAAAACCAACCGACGTTTTCCATAAATCCACTTGGACACATATCGGAGAAATCGTAACTAGTGATAAGCAAGAGGATATTTAAGAAAAGCACAAGGAACCTGAAGGTAGAATTTTAATATTCCTACCTAAGAAAGCTTTTTTTCATTTGCCAATTTTTTAGAAAGTTGTTTTCGCAAAGATTATGGCTTTTCGAATAAGGACATACCCCTTGATTTGTATAAGTTCGTTCTCTTTTTCTAATGAAAATTTCTCCACTTATAGATAAAAAGTAAGAAATCAGTCGAAAAAACCTTACTGCCTGTTTTTTCTTTGTGCTAGGAGCAACAAAGTTTACGAAATGAGCCTTTTGAAAAAAAAACTTTCGAATTAGATACTTCCACCATCAACTAAATCCTATAGCAACAATGTAAACGACAAGAGTCCTGAATAATGTCGCTTATTGCATCTTTTTTTGTTTTCTACGAAAATTACGGTAAACTAAAAGTAAGATGTCATTTTTCTTGATTACTTCTGACACGCATGAAGAACGATACATAGCTGATTAATAGGCATCCATTTGCAAAAAACGCACCAAAATATAGGAGGTTCCCCATGTTAGATATTCAACAAATAAAAGAAATTATTCCTCATCGTTATCCTTTTTTACTAGTGGATCGAATTACAGAAATCGAAGAAGGCGTAAAAGCGATCGGTTTAAAAAATGTAACCGCGAATGAAGAGTTTTTCAATGGACATTTTCCTGAGTATCCTGTGATGCCAGGTGTGCTGATTGTTGAAGCATTGGCTCAAGTTGGCGCAGTAGCGATGCTGAAAAAAGAGGAAAACAAAGGAAGACTCGCGTTTTTCACAGGTATTGATAACTGCCGATTTAAACGTCAAGTTAAACCAGGCGATCAACTACGTCTAGAAGTCGAAATGGTTCGTGTTCGAGGTAGTATCGGCAAAGGAAAAGGTATTGCAACGGTAGATGGAGAGCTTGTTTGTGAAACAGAAATCATGTTTGCGCTTGGAGAAAAACAAGCATAATCTGTTCTTAATATAAGGATATCCCACGTTTCAGACAATACGAAAAGATTTCCTGAAGTCTGCATATACGCTGTTGTATGAACTGCTTAGTCGACCAACACCCCATACCAATACGTCCAAATGTAAAAAGCTATGCTTTTTACATTTTTTTTATGCAATTCTTGAAGCGTTTTGGGAAAGCTAACAAAAGACCACTACACTGGTCGAGATAATAAGCAGATCGAAAGGAGATAATACAATATGAATAAAAAGTTATGGTCCATCTTAGGTGCTTCTGCACTAGCTGCAATGCTAATGATAGGGTGTGGAACTGATCAAGAACCGCCACCTGAAGATGATACGTTAATCGAAGAAGATCTTGATCTCAATGAAGAAGTTGATGATTTTGGGGATCAAGAATTGAACGAAGATACGAATGTTGAAGACGGAATGGACTTAGATCCAGCTCAAGACAAAAATACGCCAGAAGAAGAAATTCTGGAAGACCCGAAAGATATGGAAGACGAAGATCGTAAAGACGAATAGCAGCAACTAAGGCGGGGAATTCCTCGCCTTAGTTTTTTTTTCTGCTCGAATAATATAGCGCTCTTTCGTGGAAGACAGAGCTGCAAAAGGGTAGCAGGTAGATAAAGTGAGCATTTCATTTGGACTAGTTGGCAACGTGACACTGAGGTCATCTTCCTTAACAATGAACGTCTCTATAATCACATACTCGAATGTTCCGCTCGTCATTTCTACCAATAATGTATCTCCTATCGATAATTTGCCTAAACCTTTAAAAACCGTATCACGATGTCCCGCTAAAAAAATATTATCTTGTTGTCCGGGCAATTTAGTTGAGGATAAATGTCCAACACCTTTTTCTAAATCGATTTCATCGGTTCCCTCAACGATTGGAAGTTCTTTGTTTAAAACAGGAAGTTTTAGAAGGCCCACGATAGCCCCTTGAGTAAACTGGTATCTAGGAATGGGGTTCTCTTCATCCGCAAGCTGTTTCGTTTTAGACGAGAACTCAGCCTTCGATAAGGAATGTTTAGCTTCTTCAAGTGCGGCATTCGTTTGTTGATGTTGCGATAAAATAGAAAACAGGGCATAAAGAAAGAAACATGCTCCAAGAAAACAGAGAACAAGACCACTCCATCGCAACATGTTAAGCTTTCTCCTCTCTTTTATAGCGCATTAATCTAGTAAACTGCATAAATTCTCTCTTTGTTAATCCACTCCTAACAGCATCAGAAAGCAAAGATAACCACACTTTGTCTAAATAATTTCCCTCATGAACTTCTTCTGTTTTTATGAATTCATCGATTGGTATCCTTAGCGCATCAGCTATTTGTTTAAGGATCTTTAGCGAAGGGTTTTTTTGAAGTCCTCTCTCAATCGAACTAATATAGGATTTAGAAACGTTTGCATTTAATGATAGCTCATTGATGGAGATTCCTCGCTCTTCTCTTATTTCTCTGATTTTTTCTCCAATCATAAAATAACTCCTTTATATCATTATACGTTCATTATATAGAACAAAAGAGGCGATTAAAAGGGGATTTTAGTTTGTTTTTGAAAGAAAAGAAAAAAATGTTCGTTATATAGAAAAAATGCCTTTTATTCTCTCTGTTTGTACTTTATAATAGAATTATAATTCATTAAAAAGAACAAACGAGTGACATTTTTCCTGTTACTAAATGCATAGCTCGAATTATCTATCCAGTACAAGAAACAAATATATAGGATAAGCTCATCCTCCCTCGAACAGCCTTAGCCTAATATTTTCTTATCTAGCTCTTGTTAACAATTCTTTTGTAAGGCTCAATTCATAAACTTTGTTGCTTTTCGTATCAGTTTATCATCGATGATAGTACTTTGTTTCGGCTATCATTTCGTCTGTTTTTGATGGTAATCAAGAGTGAAATGGAGAATTTAGTGAGCCAGTTAGAAATAAAGGTACACCTAGCCCAGAATCAACAAGGAAAAATTGGCAGTATAAGAAAATATTAAAATGATGGGGTGCATGTAATGTATAAAAAAATGTGTTCACGTTGTTATCGTCCTTCCTTCAGTGCGACAGAGTTTGGTGACTGGCACTGCCCTACTTGCGGTCAAAACCTCACGAATAGTCCTTTCTTTAACGCGAATAGCTCCTTAGAAAAGCAATCAAGTTACATCCCAGCTACAAAAAAATTAGAAGCGTACCGAAAGCAGATGAAAAAAAGTTTGTAATACTCGACAAAATTAGCTACAGACTATGGAATTATGAAGAATTTCACCTATGGAAGGAGGGAAAATGTCACTATATAGCAAATATTGGTGATAAAAAATTCTGAAAATAAAGATTCGATAGACAAATTGTTACAAAAAATGGGAGGACACGTCTGTATAATGAGGAATATAGCAAATAACTACATCAGTTTAAAGGCAAACTCATTTAAAGATGAGGACGCAAAGCCACAGATCTACTGCTTATAACAAAATAAGCTATGATGGCTGGGTTGCCTGAAATACATCAGTATTTTAGGGGGAAGAATAATGGGGAAAATTGAACTGGATCTGGAGTGGATCCAACTAGTGAAAGAAGCTCTAGAAAGTGGAATTTCAAAAAATGAGATAAGAGAATTTTTGAAAACAAAGAAAATACCCACATCAAATGAAATGAGTCGAAATATTACAAAAAGTCTTGCATAATCTGCAAGACTTTATTTTTGTTCATTTCGCCATTTATTAAATTCGATAAATTCTTTGAATTGCTCTTTTGTGATACCAGAAGAAATAGCTTCTTGAGCAATATCTACCCAATCTGGATCGAGTGCATTGGTTTGTTTTGAATCAAATAATATTGACTCAATGGAGACATGAAGTGCAGACGAAATTTTTTCTAAAAATTGAACAGAAGGATTCTGCTGTAAATTACGCTCAAGCGCACTTAAATAAGATTTTGCGACGCCAGCTCGATCGGCTAGCTCAGTCATCGACATTTTTCTCTCCAGTCGCAATTGTTTTACACGTTCTCCAATCATAATCGACACCTCGTGATAAGTAGTAAACTACATTTATTAATAAAGTAACATATGTTAGCTATAGAGAACAAGTTCTCGTGAAAACATTTATAGGATTATTACTATTGTCCACTTGAATTAGACGTTAGTTTTGGTTTTAGTTTGATTTTTTTTCGAAAGGTTTCAATTAAGGGAGCACCTTCAAGACCTTGCTCAATCAGTTCATTTAGAAGTAATTCGGAGTAGTCTTTTGGTATTTTTTTAAGATGACCTTCCATCAACACACTAATCTTCCCATCAAGCTGCTTAATTCCGCGAATATGTATAAAGAAGGAAGCATAGTCGTTCTGAGGGTGAGTAATGACGACACGAATTTCTGTATCATCGGTGGTTTGTTGAATTTCTCGAAAGTAATCGTAATATTGACGAGAGGCAAAGGCTTCAACGAGCCACGTGCCTTTCAGATCTTCTTTATTAATAATTAGCCCATCTTCGATATCAATCGTCACAATTTCCTCTTGATCTATAATTTGAAAGGTAATAATTTTAAACGTTTTCATCGAATTCCTCCTTGGACATCATTCTAATCGGCTGCTTTCGCATTTGCTCAGTTTCCTTGACATCACTATACTACGGGTCCTCTTTTCGTATGATCTGAAGGGTGGATTTTAAAAAATGAACGATTTTCATACAGAATTTCTTCTTAAAGCAACAATTAAGAAGAATAGAGCCTTCTAATAAAAATTATATCATAGTAAAATCTGGAACACACATCTGAAAAAATTTTAAATTTGTTGGTTTGCTGAAATTTTACTAGAAAATGAATGAAAACTATTGAATTCCCCTAGCTGAATTCGGTAGTTAATGATGTAATTTTAAAAAGGAAGGAAGGAATCATCCATTTTACGTGCACCCACCTTCTCGATACAATGTGGTTAGAAGGGAGGGAGAGAATGATTAATCAAGTAACACTGGTCGGTCGACTGACAAAAGATCCAGTCCTAAAGCAAACCCGTGACGGTAAATCGGTATTAAATGTGACATTAGCTGTGAATCGCCACTACCGGAACGCTGCAGGTGAATTTGAAACGGATTTTGTTCTATGTACGCTCTGGAACAAAACGGCAGAAAACACCGCCGTCTATTGTGTGAAAGGATCGGTGGTCGGTATTATCGGAAAAATTCAAACGAGATACTACGAAAACACCGAAGGCAAACGAATTTACATGACCGAAGTATTCGGCGAAAGTGTTAAATTTTTAGGCCAAAAAACGCAACAAACGGCAGAAAATACCCATTTTACACCAGCAGAAGCTATTTTACCATAAGGAGGACCGCATCAGTGAGCAATCAAAACGAATTGAAAAAAATAGAACTACTTGTTGGTGAGCTAATTCTCAAACTAGGTCAAGCACGCTCGGAAATAGTCCAACTCCAAGAAAAAGTGTCCATCCTCGAGAAAAATACACTCACAGCATACTCAACTCTACCATTGACTCCAGTCGTAAAAGAAAATCAACTGTCCTCTTAACTTCCTCTATGCCCTCGTAATAGAGAGAAAAACATCTACCTCGTTTTAACCCTCGTCAAACTCCCCGTTGAGCCGGCTCCCCAACCGGCTCTTTTTTTGTGGATATTTATTGAGAAAACATTTTATTAGATGCTAAGAATTCGATTGATTATTGAGGCTGTTTTCGCAAAGATTGTGGCTTTTCGAATAGGAATATATTCCATGATTTGTATGACTTCGTGCTCTTTTCCTCATGAAAAATTCTCCATTTCTAGATAAAAGGTAAGAAATCAGTCGAAAAAACCTTACTGCCTGTTTTTTCTTTGTGCCAATAGCAACAAAGGATACGAAAAGAGCCATTATTAAAGGCTCCCCGTAAACGGGAAGCCTTCCAAACTAATGCTTATTTCAATGTAAGTAAGTCTTTTAAATCATGATCAGATAGCTCGGTAATCCAGGAATCGCTTTGGATGATGTCGTCGTTGAGTGCTTGTTTTTTCTCGAGCATCATGTCGATTTTTTCTTCGAGAGTACCGGATGTGATGAGCTTGTGCACGTGAACGAAGCGGTTTTGGCCGATTCGGTAGGCTCGGTCGGTTGCTTGGTTTTCGACTGCCGGATTCCACCAGCGATCATAGTGAATGACGTGATTGGCAGCGGTTAAGTTGAGACCGGTTCCGCCCGCTTTTAGGGAGAGCAGGAAGACGGGATACTTTCCGCTTTGGAAATCTTCGACGAGTTGATCTCGTTTTTGTTTTGGCATCGAGCCGTTGAGGAACGGCACATCGATGTCGAATTGTTCTTTCAGTAGCGTTTGTATCATTTCACCCATGGAAATGTATTGCGTGAAAATCAGACAGGCTTCACCAGATTCCAGCACGTTTTCCAGCACATCGACGAGCTTTGCTAACTTATAAGAGCGAGACAGCGTATGTTTTGGTTGTGGTTCCTTTAAGTATAGGGCTGGATGGTTGCAAAGCTGCTTCAGTCGATTAATCATTTGCAGAATGAGGCCTTTACGCTCAATGCCTTTGAGCTTATTTATTTGATCGAAAGTGTCCTGAATAAGCTGCTCATAAAGAGAGGCCTGCTCGGGTGTGAGCGGACAGTATTCCTTTTGTTCCAGTTTATCCGGTAAATTCAGCTCGACGTCGGGGTCTTTCTTCGTCCGGCGCAGCAGAAACGGTTTGATTTTTCCTTGAAGCTCACTAATTTTCTCACGAGAATCTTCTTTTTCAATCGGTAAAATATAGTGTTTTTGAAATTGAGCAAAGGTACCAAGGAAGCCTTTATTGGCAAAATCAAAAATCGACCACAGCTCAGAAAGACGATTTTCCATTGGTGTACCGGTTAAGGCAATATGATGACCGCTTTGGAGCTTGCGGATCGCCCGCGATTGTTTGGTTGATGAGTTTTTAATGTTTTGCGCTTCATCGAGAGCGATGGTGCTCCATTTCACCTCGGCGATTTCTTCCTCATCTAAATGACTCAATCCATAGGAGGTGACAACAACATCAACACCATCTAAACTCGCAGTGAACGCTTCTCCTTTGGCGCGGTTGCTTCCATAATGAAGCAACACGTTTAGCGAAGGGGAGAATTTTTCCAACTCTTTTTGCCAGTTTCCTAACACGGATGTCGGAGCGATAATGAGCGCGGGTGCTTCTAGCGCCTCTTGTTCCTTGACGGCTAGCAAATACGAGATGAGCTGAATTGTTTTTCCGAGTCCCATATCATCTGCGAGCACAGCACCAAAGCCGAAGCTTCGTAAAAATAAGAGCCAGCTTGTGCCTTGTTGTTGGTACGGACGCAGTGTGCCGAGTAAGGTATCAGGCGTTTCTATCATCGGAATTTCCGCTAAGTTTTGCAGCTGACTTACCATTTTTTTCAACGAACGATTTAATTCAATTTGGATGTTGGCAAATAGGCGAGGATCGTATTCTTCTTCCTCATCGGCTGTTTTCTCGCGGGTTCCCAGTTCTTGCTCCAGTAAATCTTGAATGCGTAAGCCATCTTTTTTCGCTTTTTCCATTAACTCTTGGATGCGGCGAATCATCGCAGGATCAAGGCTCATCCATTGTCCGTTAATCTGCACTAGGCGGCGCTGCTCGCTGACGAGTGAGTTGAAGTCTTTTTCCGATAGGTCCGTCCCGTTCATCGAGACTCGCCAGTCAAAATCGAGCACGGCATTCATGCCTACAAAGGACGGACGATACGAGCTTTCACTGTTTTTCACTTTCGCCTTGACGGTCATATTGGCTTCTTTCATGGCTAGCCACCAGGAAGGGAGGAAAATGTCAACGCCAAGAGCGAGGAGTTTTTCACTCGTAACCGTTAAAAATTCCCAGGCTTCATGTTCTGATAAGTCTGTTTTCAGTTTACCATGAGCGTTGAGTTCAGGAAAAACTGCGATCCAGCGTTGTTGCTCTTCTTTTACGGCCGGCAAATGTTTTTTCCATCCACGTGGCAATGGTTCCTTGCTGTTCGACTCGTAAAGGGTTTCTGATGATGGATCCTTTAAAATTGCTGTTAATTGCCAAGGTTGAGTTTCATCGTCAGGCTCCGACAAACGCAGTCCGATTGAAAAGGGGTGTTCGGGCTCGCTTAAGCCAATCCATTCACTCCAGCGCTTTTCATCAAAATAGGCCGCGATATCAGTTGACGTCAATTCACTATTTTCCAATAAGGAAAGCGAATGAGCCAAGCGCTTGAACTGCGGAGAATATTGAATATATTGTGCAACGCTTTCTTGAAACCACTGGGTCACCAGTTCACGCGCAGACATGTTTTCGGTGGCAGACTGCTGCCAAAAATCTTCGCCAAATTCATCCCAGACGTCTTCTGGGACGCGCCACTGAATTTTTTGATTCGAAAAAGTGGGAAGAAAGCTTCCTTGAGAAATCGAGTCGAGCATTGGTGTCGAGACCATCAGGAGCAGATTGGCAAGCTCGCCCCAGTCCCATTGAATGAGGCGACTGAAGCCTTCATTGCCAAACAGAGTCAGCAGATGATAGCTCGGAATGACCAGCCCTTCTTCGCCGCCAACTTTGGAGGGCTTAAACATCGTTCCAAAGAAGCTTTCTTCATGCCAAACGAAGAATTGCTTGCGCCAATCTTTTGGCGAAATAATCATTCCTGTAGGATCTTTCACCGTTAGAAAAAACGTTCCGTCCTGTGAGGGGCTGATATTTAAATGATAGCTATTCGTTTTAAGCATGAATCAATTTACCCTTTCTACATTCTTCGTGAAAAGCACGAAGGCGTTTTGTTTCGTCTAAAATATAGTCTAAATAGCGTTCCCATTGCTCTATTTTTTTCTGTTTTTTATACAGAGTGCGAATTTTTTTCATCACTCGTACCGCTTGCTTGTAGCTATCGCGGTTTCGGTTTGCAAGCAGGCTTTCCACCGCTTCATGATAGAGTGGTAGTCCAAGCTCAGGCTGCTGCTTCACAATTTCCTTCAGGCCAAGATACTCCATTTCGCCAATTTCATAGCCAAGCCACTGCTGCAGCTCGACCCACTCGCGATAATCCTCAGCATCAAAAAGAAAGCGACTGAGCGGATAATAACTATACGGAAGTAGCGTCAGAAGCAGCTGTTTATACAAACGCGGTTCCTGCCTCGCCATATATGAAGCATCAATCAACCCGATATACCAGCGGCTAAAATCGGAGCGCTCGTAATCATTTGGAATTTGCTCTAAATAGGCGCTAACATGAGGCAAACAGCTTGAAATCACGCTCACGGCCTTTTCAGGAGCTTGGTGCTGAAA
This sequence comes from Bacillus sp. 2205SS5-2, assembly GCF_037024155.1. Lineage (NCBI taxonomy): Bacteria > Bacillati > Bacillota > Bacilli > Caryophanales > Bacillaceae > Bacillus > Bacillus spongicola. The sequence continues at coordinate 97,808 of NZ_JAYKTS010000013.1, read as the reverse complement.
AAAATAATACAACCAGTGCTCACTATAGCGAAATACATTCGCTGAGTGTTCCTTGGCTAACGTCAGGAACGTATCGGTTTCATCCAACAAGAGGAGCTGATGGAGCAGGGCGACCGTTTCCATTTCAGACCGCTGCGTAAAGGCCGATAATCGCTTTTTCTCTTCCTCGCGCCACTGCTTTTTGGTGAACAAAAAGAACCACAGTGTCCGGTACAAATCCATTCCTTCAATCGAAGCATCTTGCAAAGACGTCCACTTCAAGGAACGTTCTTTTAAAAATTTCATAAACGGATCAAACGCAAATGGCATAGCCGTAACGGACATTTGATAAACGCTGTCATACAATTCATCTAAAATAAATGAAAAAACAGACGTACCCCGTTTTGAAAAAATGGCCCCCTCTTTCTTAGCAAGCCATTCATATAATGTTTCATAGAGAAACACCGACACAAATAACTGATACAACGGCTTCCACTCTCGTTCCATCGGCGCGTCTTTCATAAATTTTCGGTGCAAGCTTTGGACGTTCATATCCAGCATAAATGAATTTTGCAGCCAGCTTTCTTTATCGACTTCGGCTAGTAGTGATTGGAAATAGTCATACCAGTTTTGTGGCGTTTGCCCCCGTAAGACGTCTCGCTGCAACAGCGAACTCGCCGTTTTCAACGCAGGGTGGAGATTCGTCAACTCGGCGGCTTTCTTCACTTCCGGAACGACCGAATCCTCGCCTTTCCAGGATTTAACCCACTCAGAAACCGAATTCACGCGCTGAAAAATCGTGAAAAAAACCGCCATACGGTGTCGACACCAGCCTGTTTCTGGACAAGAGCACCGACTCAATAACGGAAAATCTAAATCTAATTTAACCGACACAGGTGTCACATCTTGAACCTGCGCAGAAATCGTACTATCGAGCGTCTTCACATTGTACACGAGCTTTTGCCGGTGTAATAATAAACCTTTTTGAACCATTTTCAAATGAGCTGATTCCTTCGGGGTAAGCTCTTTTTTAATATCTTCACCAGAAGCCATTATTTTCTCAGTTAATTCTTCAAGTTTAGAAGACAAACGAACGCCTCCTTTTCGAGTTATCCTTCTAAAAATCCATATTCTTTCATTATAACCGAAAATGCCGGATTGTAGTTGTCAGAAATCCAAACAGAAAGAGTTAAGGAACAAAGATGTGTGCAACTTACCATATGTTTTAGGAAGAGAGGGTGTGCTAGGTGGTAGGAGGGATAAACTGTGGAAGTCGTGCATAACCGAGAAAAGATGTGCATATCGGGCACAAAGTCGTGCATACATCACGAAGATGTGCATTAGTCAGTCAAAGTAGAGCATCCCCCGCCTCCGCCAACCCATAAAAAAAGAGCCCTAACGCTCGAGGCTCTTAAACAGTTTATCTTTCAACTAATCCAAAAAGAATATTCTTCATGATTAAATATCGATTCATCTCTTTCAGTTCCTTCACCTTTACTTGTGAGGGATGAAGGGGGGTGATGATGGGCGATTGATCCCCGGCTATAGCTTTTTTGTTTGGGAGGAAGAGGTCGCCTTTTTCGATACCGTCTTTTACTTCCATTAGGTTGTTGACTTCGAGACCTTTTGTGACGTGTATTTTCATCGTGGAGCCATTTGGACGGATGCCCCAGACGAAATAGTCTAGTCCGTTCATTTCGACACTTTTCTTCGGAAGGACGTTGACGTCGGTTGCTTCAGCGGTGATGATGTCGACGCTGACATGATAGCCAGGCCAAAGGGTTTCCGCTTCTTCAACAGGGATTTCTACGTCTTCATCAGTCTCCGTATCCTCGTCAGCATCAAGATCTTCAGATTCCCCGTCACTATCAGAGAATTCATTCACTTCCTCTTCTTCCGGTGTCAGCAGAATGGAGTAAGGGTAGCGACTTTCGGTCATGGAGTCCGGTTCTTGAGCTGGATAGGTTTCAATTTCACTGACCGCCCCGTCGAAAGATTCCTTAAGGACGAGAGAGGTGACAACTGTTTTCATGGCTGGCTTCACGGTAGCGGTTTCGGCTTCTGAAAGTGTACCGGTAATCATCGTGCTATCGGATTTTATGGTGATAAAAGGGTTGTCCAATGAGTAGGAGATCTCTCCTACAATGCCAGCTACTTTGCTTTCAACCGTTCCACCGGATTGTTCATTTTTCAAATCAATCAGTTCATCTTTATACTTCAATGACTGTGCCTCAAGTAAGTCGAGCTTCACTTCCGCAGCGGCGATGTCAGCATCGAGGCTGTACTCGATTTGAAGCTTACTTGCTTTTTCTTCGCTATGATCTTCTTCCCCCGTGGAGTTGAAGCTTGGTAGTGAGCGCGAGGTAGATTTTAAATTAGAAATATATGTTTTAACACTTTTAATTTCAACATCTACTACGTCTTTTTGACGCTCTACTTCTGCCACCTCTTCGTCTAGTTCATCCGAATCGTAAGCGAAAAGTGGTGTGCCGACCTCGATTGTGTCGCCTTCTTCGACGAAAATCTCAGAGAACGAGCGATTTTCGTCAATAGTTACATAGAATTCATCCAATGGGACGACAACCCCCTCCGACTTTAGCACATCGCGCAAAGTGGAAGTACCCACATAATCCCAATCGGCAATGTAACTTATTTTCGGAATGGATGAGAGATTCCGTTGAATGAAAAAGACATTCAGGGTGATCAATAAAATGCTAAATAATAAGAGTAGGTTCTTTTTTTTCATCATGGTCACAGCCTTTTACAATATACTCGTAAAGTCGATGTATTCTAATAGTGTGGATGCACCCCAAAATAACAGGTGAATGAAACAAATATAAAATAGGAGTAGGGCAGGTCTTCGTTCCGTGAGCAGGGATAATCCACGGAATTGCAAGTAGATGGCCCATCCTTTAAATAACGAAATTGCCCCGGCGAAATAGATAATTGCTTTTAGATTTGTTATTTCTTCCGCGATTACACCGAGTGAAAAGGGAGAATAATACCATTCCACATTTAAGGTGAACACCAGAACTAAATACATCACACGTTCAATTAAAAGTGGGAGAAACGAAATCATTCCGACAATAAATAGTTTGTGAAAGCTCTCTTCCGAAATGCTCCAAAAAAAGATCGTCGGCAAGAATAGATAGAAGAGTGAGAAGAAGATTCCTGCTAGTAAACTACCGAGTAAAAAATATACATGTTGGGCGGTTAGTTCACCTAAGGTGTTGGTGACAATATGCGGAGCTAAAATATTTGTTCCTATTCCAAAGCTTGCATTCACAGTGAAAATGAGTCCGCTAAAAAGAATAAGTAGGAACATCTTCGCCCAAGGCCATTTGATCGCCTCCACCATCCCTAATTGATAAAAAGAAGTAGACGGCTGGCGCAGATTTTTCCAAAAGTTAAATTTAAATTTCATGTATGTTATCCTCCAATGAGCAGAATCCTCTCTTTATTCTACAGCATTCGCAGGTGACTTTTCCATAAAATGTAGAAATAACTCAAAATAATAAAAGCATCGGAAATTTCCGATGCTCAACGGGCTTCAATCATTATAAAATGTATGGTAAGTAAGTAACACCGATAATAAATAAAGTGGTAATAACAAAGATACTAATGTACATCACTCGAGTATTCCTTGATTTTCTTACTTTAATTTCTTCAGGTGTATAAAATTTCAAGTCTCTCATCCTCCTTGGATTTCGATAGCTGGCTAGCATAGTCTAAAAGACCTTAGCTCCTTAAGCTTTGCGCCATTACCTTTAAGCAATTCTGCCATTTTCGTTCCACCTACCTATTTTAACTACGAAATTATGAAAATAAAATAGGTAAATAGTAATTTGTTGAAAAACGTCGAATACTATTCCTGGAAATAGATAGAATATTTGGTATGAAGTAATTGTAAAATAAAGGGTTACGTTTTGAGTGGTAAAATGGTACTATTATAGTTGTGAAGTAGGTACATAATTACTAAGGATAAGGAGGATTGAATGACCAAGTTTTTTATTTGCATTGAATCAAACCAGAAACCGATAAAAATCAGTAAACAGTCCAGCTACAGGATTATGGTTGACGGTAGGTTAAATTCAGATGGTTCCATCACGATTCATTCTCACTCCAGCTTGGCTTTAGCTTTACAAAGCACACTTCTCTGTTCGCTGCCTTCAAAGAATCTACCATCACATCCCACCACTATGCTAATACTCCCAGTTACCGAAGGAAGTACAAAAGTCAGCGTCTGGTCTAGTAATCTCGCGGAACCGTTGATGATCATTCATATTTCTGAGATGAAAGTCACAGTCGAGCCGCATCCTTCTTTAACGAAACGTATCAATCAAGAGCTTGCCTACAGACTAGTCGCTTCCTTCCTTGTCAGACAAAATAAGCAACAAGCTACCTACCTGATTAACCCTCAATCTAGCAGAAGAAGAAGGGAAAAAAACTCACAACTTAAGTCATTAAGTAGAAAATTGCCAGAAGATCAATAAATTGTCATGAATATTAGTAGTTATTTGTAAATTAATAAGGCTGTTTTCGTAAAGATTGTCGCTTTTCGAATTAGCTATCATTTCGTGATGAAGAATGACTTCGGGCATCTTTTCACATCATTTTTAACCCGAAATGAGGTAAGAAAAGAGTGTCTCCATCTTTTTTGTATGCTAAAACAACAAAGTATGCGAGAAGAGCCTTTATAAAAAAACAATTGTAGATAATTGTAATTTAATTGTATAATATAAAAATCGAAGAGGTTTTTTACTGAGCCAAAATGGATATAGAGTAGTAGAATAATAATTAGGAGGGTTAGTTTTGCGTTCTTCAATGATAGACGATCAAAATAAACTAAAATATCTTTTAACAAAAGCGATGGATGAAGGAAATAATGGCAATATGGATACAGCAAAAATGATGGACTGGCTTAAACGTGAACTTGTAAGCACAACCCAATATCAAGAAGAAAAAGCGATATAGCTTTTTTGAATATAGATATAGAAAAAAGAACTTTTTCAACTGCTGATAGGGTTCTTTTTTGGATTTTCTTCTTCTTTCATAAGTATTTCTCTAGCGCGAAGTAGAAAAATCGAGTGATGTCACGAATTAATTCGCACTATTACATCGCACTAAAATATTGGGAAATCCTGCCGGCAAGAATCTCCAAAAAATCTTGGCTTAGTATAGGAAAGTACGTCTCCGTGTATTCTAATAGAAAAGCTGTTTTCGCCCCCTAAAAGGAATGTTCCATTGGCTCGGAAGTGCGATAACAACAATGTGTACGAAAAGATCCAATAAGAAAGAAGGGATGCTCTGTGAACCATTTTTATCAAAAACAACCACAAGTTAAAGACCCGATGAACAACGTTACGGAGAAGGTTGAGCGGTTCGAAGTCGCCTATAATCAAATTCATGATGAACTCGAGAAGTTGTCGACGAATAAGGATGCACATGGATTTGTTGACCTTCTCTATGATACAAAGCATCGATATGCGTCGATTCGCCATTATTTTGAGGATCTTAAAAGCTATGCGCGTTTACGAAATGCCCTCGTGCATGAGAAAACGAAACGAGATTATTATATCGCAGACCCGCACGAAGAGGTCGTCACACGAATTGAGGAAATTGCTGCATTCTTGCAGTCGCCACCGAACGCCACTCAACTTGCTTCGTCTCCGGTAAAGCTCTATGATACAGACGAGTTGGTAACCGATGTGCTAACAGATATGCTTCAACACTCCTTTTCACAATTTCCGGTTTATCAGGACGGGAAATTTTCCTTTTTGATGACCGAGCGAGCGATCGTCAATTATGTAGCGGAGCAGTTAACGGACCAATCGGTTCACTTTAGAGACGAGAAGGTGACCGTTTTGAAAAAGTATGAACCTCAAAGCGTCGTCAAATTTGTTTCAGATAAGGTTAATGTGATCGATATTGAAACGATTTTTGAAGATAAGCAGAAAAAAAAGCAGAAGCTTGAGGCGATTATCGTCACGGAAAATGGGAAGAAGAGTGAAGCACCGTTAGGGATCATTACTTCATGGGATTTATTGAAGTTGGAAGACTGATAGTCAATACGCCTTCGATCATATGAACGAAGGCGTATTGACTATCAGTTTATAGACGGTGCATAGGGAAGTAAGAAATGATGGTGCAGAACGTCTGATAATTACCGATCATTTCGTACGGTGCTGCAATGGAGTGTCCTGTTTTTTACATGTAAACAACTATTAAAATAACCTCGCCTACTGCAACAATCAATCGAGATTGAGCAACAAAACTACCCCAAATCGAGCGGAAAACATGTATCTCCACTAGAAATGTTCATACAAGGAAAAAGTGATACACAAAACTTAAAAAGTCGTACATATTCACGGCCTGTTGCCCTTGTTGCGAGACTGGATTATTACGGCTGTTTTAGCAAAGCTTGTGGCTTTTCGTATAGGTTCCGCTTCTTTTAAATAGCTACACTACGGGTCATTTTTTCGTTTCAATTGGTAGTCTTGTTCAGAAAAATGAACGAATTTTATTCAGAATTTCTTCTTAAAGCAACAATCCATACGAAAAGAGCCATTATTAAAGGTTTAGATGCTTTTTCAATTCCTGCTGCACTATTTGTTGCTCTTCTTTCGCCACAATATAATAATAGATTTCTTTTTCGCCATTGCTGATCATCGCCCCTGAGCCTTCGAGTTGTCTCTGGTTGATGTTCTGGGTGGCGCTCTTGTAGTTCTGTTGAATATCGACCATTTCAGCGAGGGACAGATTGGTTTTCACGTTGTTTCCGATTGATTTGAAGATATCGCCGAAATTCCAAAGAGACGAGACGCTCGCTCCTTCTTTGATGATGGCTTGGATAATCTGTCGTTGTCTGGCTTGTCTTCCGAAATCGTTATTGGGATCATTTTTTCTCATTCGTGAAAATAGAAGGGCTTCTTCGCCGTTCAGCGTTAGTGTACCTTCGGTGAATGTCTTACCTTTGTAAGTAAAGTTCAACTCGTTTTGGACGGTTACGCCACCGACTGCATTGACGATATCTTCTAATCCTTCCATATTGATTTTTGCGTAATAGTCAATTGGAATATCGAGGAAGGCTTCCACGGTATCCAAAGACATGTCGATGCCCCCGTAGGCGTAAGCGTGGTTAATTTTGTCTTCAAAGTCTTTTCCGATGATTTCAGTACGGGTGTCTCGTGGGATACTGACCATTTTGGTGGAATTCTCCTGTGGATTTACGGTCACGACGATCATCGTATCGGAACGTCCTCTGTCCCCTTGTCGTTCATCAACTCCAAGCAATAGAACGGAAAAAGGCTGTTTCTTGTTAAGACTTAAATTTTCCTCACGTTTATCCGACTTTGCTCGTGCCTCATTTTCATTCATCGCCACCATCGTATTATTTAGTGAATGGTAAATGGAGTAGACATACGAACCAGCGGCTACGAATAGAAGAATCGATAGGAAACCGAATATTTTAATCCAACGTTTCTTTTTTTTATGCTTATCAGCTCTCAATTCTCTTCCCACCTTATGAAGATTTTTACTAGAATATAGTCTATTATACTCAAAAATGAAGAATATTAGTAGAATTTGTCAAAATGAACAGAAATAATGACCGTCTTCCATTATACTAGAATAGAAGTTTACGAAAGGGAGAGGGTATTTTGATAAAAAAATTTGCGAGTATCTTGCTAGTTATCCTAGTGATGAGCTCCTATGAAGTGAATAGTGTTGATGCGAGTATCAATCGAATCAGTGGTGAAAACCGCTATGATACAGCTGTAGAAATTTCGCGAGCAGGCTGGGACGATTCTAATACGGTTGTCTTGGCGAGCGGAGAAACTTTTCCTGACGCATTAGCAGGAGGGCCGTTGGCGTATATGCTTGAAGCACCAATATTACTGACGACGAAAAATAAATTACCGAGTGAAACATTGGAAGAATTGCAACGCTTAAATGTACAAGAGGTGTATCTCTTAGGCGGTAAAGCAGCCATTGCGGAATCGGTTGAGAATGAATTAGCAGAAATCGTTGGTGAAATCAACCGAATTGGCGGGGCTGACCGGTTTGAAACAGCGGCGCAAATTGCCAGCTACCTGCCGTCATCCAAAGCGGTCGTGGCTAATGGGAGAAACTTCCCGGACGCACTAGCTGTTGCCCCGTATGCGGCCAAACAGGGAATTCCGATTGTGTTAACCGATACAGCGACGTTACCTTCATCGACAAAAAAAGTAACGGATCAAAAAAGCAAAACCATTGTCGTTGGAAGCTATGGCGTGATTTCAGCGAAAGTGGAAGAGAAATTGCCTTCTCCAACTCGTTACGGTGGGGAAAATCGCTTTGAAACAGCGAAGAAGATCACCGAAGCCTTCCCAATGGGATCAACTCAAGCTTATGTGGCAACCGGAGAAAGCTTTGCCGATGCTCTAGCGGGATCCGTACTAGCAGCGACGAAAAATGCGCCGATTTTGTTAGTGAAAAAAGAAGAAATCCCCGATCCTGTTGAAGGATTGGTGGAAAACTATGACGCTCATACGATTCTAGGTGGCGTGAATGCCGTTTCAGCGACCGTTCAACAAAATCTTAGTGGTGATTCCGCAGAATTCGCCTTCCAAGGAGTTTCTGTTGGTAGCACTGAAACTGAATTACTTTCTGAATTAGGAAATCCACAACGAATCGAATCAGCTCGTTATGATTTTGACTGGTATATTTATAATCAAAATTATGCGAAGTATTTACAAGTGGGCGTTAGCGGAGGAGAGGTTGTGGCGCTATTTGTTAACTCGGATAGCTGGACGTCTGAGCACGGTCTTCAACTAGGTCTTAGCCAATCAAGAGTAGCGGAAATACTGGCAGAAATAGGAGCAGAATCCTCCTCATCTCAGAACAAAGACTATCTCTACAAAGGGATGAATCTTCAGTTCTATTACGATCAGTATGACGGCAATACATTAAGTGGACTGCAACTCATGAAGGAAGACTTGAAAAGTGGATATCGTCAGGCAAGTGGTACGACGTTAAGAGAGGGCTTTGAGCGGCAAATTTTAGACATCACCAATGCGTATCGTGTTCGCCATAATGTGGCGACTCTGCAAGAGGATGAGAAGATTGAAGTTGTTGCAAGAACTCATAGTCAAGACATGGCCGAGCGTTCGTTTTTTGATCACACCAACCCCGATGGTTTGTCGCCGTTTCAGCGGATGGCTGCAGCGGGGATTACGTATCGTGCGGCCGGTGAAAATATTGCGGCGGGCTACTACAATGCGATTGCTGTTCATGATGGCTGGGTGAACTCAGCGGGACATCGTCAAAACATCCTGAGCGCTGCGTATGAACGATTAGGAGTTGGCGTTCATTTTGGCGGTTCGTATGGCGTGTATTATACGCAAAACTTTTATACACCTAAGTAAGTTCGAATGACTGAACAAGTGAGATTAAGGATATAGAAGTAGAGGGTAACCGAGCCTAGAGTCATTTTTAGGCTCGGTTTTCTGTAGATAAACTAGAAACATCTCCCATGATTGGGAATGTAGCAATTTGTCGAAAATAAGCAAATAGCTTGACAGGATAGTAGACTGAAGTCATCAAAACTAGAAATAAATTGGGAAAAACACCGCTTACATTGGTAGCAACGACCAGTAAATCCATAGATTCCTAGCAAGTAACCTCTTAATCCATGTTACCATTTAGACGAAGTAAAGAGAGAGGGCGACAATCCTCATCGACTAAACAAAAAAGCCATAAAAAACACCCTTTGGAGGAAAAGCCGATGAAAAAGACGTTACTTACTTTAACAACAGCAGCTTTTTTAACTACTGGATTCGCTTCTACAGCAGGCGCAGCGAGCTATACAGTAAAATCAGGTGATTCACTTTCACTCATTGCCAAAAACTACGGCACAACCGTAACCTCATTAAAACAAGCCAACCATCTAACAGGTGACCTCATCTATATTAATCAAACATTAGCAGTACCAGATGGGAGTACAGCAAGCACATACACGGTTCGGTCTGGTGATTATCTTTATAAAATCGCTAAAATATATGGGCTGTCGGTACCTGAGCTAAAAAACTTGAATGGATTAACTTCTGATCTCATTTATGTGGGACAAACATTAAAGGTAGCGGGAACAGCAGCTACACCTGAGCCGAAGCAAACAACGATGTATACTGTGCAAGCAGGTGACACGCTTTCTCATATCGCTAAGCGAAATAGCATGAGTGTATCGCAGTTAAAAGATTTGAATTCTCTTAGTTCTGATTTAATTTATGTTGGTCAAACCTTGAAGGTATCTACTGCAGCAGTTACACCTGAACCAACGAATGCCTTCGCGGTTGCTACCTTGATTTCTGAAGCGAAGAAGGTACTTGGCACTCCTTATCTTTGGGCTGGAACAACGCCAAGTGGCTTTGATTGTTCAGGATTTATTTATTATGCGTTCAATCAAGCTGGAAAAGACCTAGCTCGAACGAACACAGATGGTTATTATAGTCTGTCTGTTAGTGTGTCCAATCCTCAGCCAGGTGATTTAGTCTTTTTTGAAAACACGTATAAATCAGGTATTTCTCATATGGGCATCTATTTAGGAAATAACGAGTTTATTCACGCTTCTTCCTCCAAGGGAGTCAGTGTAACATCACTTTCGAATACCTACTGGGGACCAAAATTCGCTGGCTATAAGCGTATAAAATAAAAAAAAGCAGAAATCCAAGCGGGTTTCTGCTTTTTTTATTTAGGCTGTTTTCGCAAAATTTGTTGCTTTTCGAACCAGTTAATAATTGGTGATATAGCTTTGTTTCGGGTATTATTTCGTCAATTTTTGATGGGAATCAACGTTGAAATGGGTGATTTAATCAAAAATAAGATGAAATAGCCACAATGTATACTAAGAGAGCCATACAAAAAAGTCTTTATTTAAGAATTTAACTCCAAATGCGTTTTCATTTCATTCTGTATTTTGACAACTTCCTCATCTGGGATGATATAGTACCAAATCCCATTCATCGTTTCACCGTAGCCTGTATCAATCGAAACCTGGTTGATTGATTTGGTGGCACTTTTATAGTTTTTCTGAATATCGACCATTTCTGAGAAGGTCAGATTTGTTTTGATATTATTGCCAAGTGTGGAAAAAATGTCTTGGAAATTCCATAAGCTCGAAAGACTGGCGCCCTCTTTCATCACTCCTTGAATGATTTGGCGTTGACGAAGTTGTCGTCCAAAATCACCTCGTGGATCTTTGTATCTCATCCGAGAAAATACTAGTGCTTTTTCCCCACTTAATTGTAGGGTACCTTCTGGGTATGAGAATCCAGCATCATTAAAGGCAAAATCATTTTCAACAGTCACCCCACCAACCGCATCGACAATTTCTGCGAAGCCTTCCATGTTAATCTGCACAAAATAATCAATCGGAATATCTAAAAAGTTTTCCACAGTATCCATCGCCATGTCGACTCCTCCAAAAGCATAGGAATGATTGATTTTGTCGGTTGTCCCGTGACCAATGATATCTGTATACGTATCACGCGGGATGCTCAGCATCTTCACCGATTTCAGCTCAGGATTGACTGCCAAGACGATCATCGTGTCCGATCGACCTTTATCACCTTCACGTTCATCAACGCCTAACAGAAGCACCGAGAAGGGTTCTTTCTTCGAAAAAGTCAGTTCCTCGACTCGCTTTGGCGACTTATCTCGACTCGTTTCGGTATGCATCGAGGAAATCGCTGAATTAAATGAGTGGTAAATCGAATATAGATAGGCAGCAAGGCCAATAATAATAATGCTAACAATAATGAGTAGGTATTTAAGCCATTTTCTTTTCTTTTTTATATGTTTATCTGATCGCATCAAATTATTCCTTTCTTTACTTAGGTACAAGCATTAGCATATCAAAAAAAAAGGAAAATACAATATGAAAATGTCGGAAAACAACAAAAAGAGAATCCAGACACTAAGTCTAGATTCTATCAAGAGTTATTGAATGAGTAGGTCTGTAATAGCCGATGCCCAAGCTTTGTGACCTTTATCATTGGGGTTACTTTCTTCGTCCAAGTAATCCTTGATGAGAATATCATCCGTTGCTGGCCAGTTTTCCCAGTGATTAATATAAGGAATTTCGTTTTCTTCTACGTATTCTGCTAACGCGTTCACCTGATTTTGATAACCATTAGGCATATAGAGCGGTTGAGGTGGCATCAGTATAAAGACGGTATCAGGGTTCTCTTTTGAAAAAGCTGTTTGAATGTTCTCGATAATAAGTAATGAGTCCTCAATCAGAACGAGCCCGTTGTCATTTAGGGTAAACGGCTCAAAAATAATTAAGTCAGGTTTTTGTTCAATCGCCTCTTCATACACTGAATCCTCAACGAATGAGGTGGTTGTATTATTATAAGGAAGAGAGTAGGTCGTAATCGTGTCGTCAAAGTTCTCTTCTATCTTTTTGGTTACGAGTTGATCCCAACCATTCTCAACGGAATTCATAGCATCAGAACCGATAATAGCAATGGAAAAGGGTGTACCCTCAAGTAAAGCTTCTTCGTAGGTAGCTTTAGCTTGTGCAGGCCATCCTCCTGTTAAATTTAAATAAACATCGAAATTATCATTCGTAATAATGCGTACTTTATCGCTTTTTTCCTTATTCTCAACTTGCCTATCTTCTGATTTTGCATCAGTAATAGTCGTTTGTTGTTTCCAGTAGATATTTCCGGAAACAAGAATAGCCAGGCATGTAATCGTCATCAAGCCCATAAGAAAGCCTTTCATTGTCATTCCTCCCCGTATTACAGTAAAAAGTAAATAATGCCATTTTAGCGATTGCCCTTCCATTTCTATTCCAAATGGTTTTTAATTAAGTAGCAGGGCAATTACAAGATAACTAAAATTATGACAACATTTGATAAAATTTACAAGCTTTTATGCTATAATACTACAAGCGTTTGCCAGATTCATATAGTAGAGTAATAATTTTTTATAGGAGGAAATTATGGAAGAAACAATTAGTTTGAAAGAGTTATTTGACACCTTAAAGAAACGCATTGGCTTAATCACTAGTATTACATTACTAGCTGTGATGGTTAGTGGTTTAGCGAGCTTCTTTTTATTAACCCCGATTTATCAATCATCTACGCAACTATTAGTGAATAAATCAAACTCAGGTGAGCAAGCAGCCTTTAATACAAGTGATATACAAACGAATTTACAATTGATCAATACGTATAGCGTGATTATGAAAAGTCCGGTCATATTGGAAAAAGTGATTGATGAATTGAATCTTGAAACAACAGTAGGAGGGTTAAATGAACAATTAACCGTTCAGAGTCAAAAGGATTCGCAAGTTGTTGGGATTACGGTTCAAAGTGAGGATCCGCAGACGGCTGTGGATATTGCGAATAAAACAGCGGAAGTGTTTCAACGTGAAATCGTCGAAATTATGAATGTTGATAATATCACGGTTCTAGCAAAAGCAGAGATGGGTGACAAGCAATCTCCGATTAAACCACAACCGGTATTAAATATGGCGATTGCGCTAGTTGTCGGTTTAATGACAGCGGTAGGACTAGCATTTTTACTAGAATTCTTAGATAACACCGTTAAAACCGAGCAAGATGTCGAAAAATTACTTGAACTTCCAGTTTTAGGTGTGGTTACGAAAATGGATAACGCGGAAATAGAGTCAGCTGCAAGACGTGTTGACCGGAATAGACAATTACGAGGTGAGACTCTTGGCTCTTAATAAACGAAAAAAAGTAGAGATGAATAAAAATAAACGTAACATCATTACCCACTTAAATCCCAAATCACCAATCTCAGAGCAATATAAAACAATAAGAACGAATATCCAGTACTCGGTTGTTGATCAGGAAGTACGTTCGATCATGGTGACATCTTCTGGTCCTGGGGAAGGAAAATCGACCACAATCGCTAACTTAGCTGTCGTGTTTGCTCAGCAAGGGAAGAAAGTACTAATGATTGATGCGGACATGCGCAAACCAACGGCACATTATACGTTTAACTTAACCAACACTGTTGGACTTACAAATGTATTGACGAAGCAAGTATCGTTACGAGAAGCAGCGAAGGAAACAGATATTAAAAACTTAGACTTACTCCCATGTGGGCCGACACCACCGAACCCTGCGGAGTTACTAAGCTCGAAGTCAATGGAGAATTTTTTGAAAGTAGCCTATGAAGACTATGATCTTTTATTATTTGATACCCCGCCACTATTAGCGGTGACAGATGCACAGGTGATTGCTAATCAGGTAGATGGTACGATTTTGGTTGTCTCATCTGGTGGTACGAATCAGGATGCGCTCATAAAAGCAAAAGAACTACTCGTAAACGCGAAGGCGAAAGTAATGGGTGTGGTTCTCAATAATAGGAGCATGAAGGATTCCAATTATTACTACTACTACGGAAATAATTAGACGAAATCCGACAAAATCACCCATAGCCATCTAATCTTAACTATGTTAAGATAATGTCCGCGTGTGAAAAGGAGGAAAAGCAATGATTGATATTCATAGTCATATTCTACCTGGTATCGATGATGGTGCCAAAGAACTACAAAACAGCATCGAGATGGCTCGACAAGCCGTAAAAGAAGGTGTGAAAGCAATCATTGCGACTCCGCATCTGAATAGCAAATACCATAATAAAAAAGACGATATCTTAATGGCGACGCAACAGCTAAACAATACCTTACAAAAAGAACAGATTCAGTTACAGGTACTTCCAGGACAAGAACCACGAATTTATGGGGAAATTTTAGAAGACTATCGAAGTGGTGATATTCTGACCCTCAATCACTCAAACTACTTATTTATCGAATTTCCATCGAACCAGATTCCAAGATACGCTAGACATCTATTATATGAGATTCAACTAGAAGGCTTAACACCTGTCATCGTTCATCCCGAACGGAACACAGAGATCTCAGAAGACCCAAATAAACTTTATGAATTGATCCAAAACGGAGCCTTAAGCCAAGTGACCGCTTCAAGTGTCGCAGGTACCTTCGGCAAGAAGACACAAAAGCTATCGTTTCAACTTATCGAAGCCAATCTGACCCATTTTATCGCATCGGATGCTCACAATATCACAAGTCGTGGCTTTAACATCGAAGAAGCCTTCGACGTGATTGATAAAAGGCTAGGAAATGATTGGGTTTATTATTTTGACGAAAACTCGTACTTAGTGACGGAGAATCAAGTGGTGATGAAAGACACGCCCCAGCAAGTTCAGCGAAAAAAGATATTGGGGATTTTTTAACAAGGCTCTTTTCCTAAACTTTGCTTGCTCCTAGCTCAAAGAAAAAACAGGCAGGAAGTCTTTATCGAGTTGTTTCTTCCCTTTAATGTAGAAATCAAAATTTCTCATTAGGAAGAGAGTACGAAGTCATATAAGTCAAGGGTTAAATCCCTATTCGGAAAGCCACAATTTTTGCGAAAACAACTACTACTCGATAGCTTGTAGGTGATGCCTCCTAACCTTTATCAACGGAGGCACTCGGTCATATCGTGGGTATTGAGACTCAATACCTTAGACACGGTTGTTGTCGGTGATATGGTGTGAGGAGGGGTTGAATGCCCTATATATTCTTTTGAATTTTATACAAAGGTGAACTTATTTTTATGACTCCGTTTCAAACATTACCAAAAACCATTAAGAAAACCGTTCAATACATTCAACAAGATGCGGAATTAAAACAACTGCTTCTAATTGAAAACATGATTCATGAAAGCATCGCCAAGCGAAAAGAAACGTTAAAGATCAATGCATAAATATCTAACGAAAAGACAACTGGCTCCTTGTTTTTTCATTGGATATTTATTTTGAAGTAACTTGAAGAAAGGAAGGAATATCAAATGTCATATGAAAGAAGAAGGCTCTCGTTACTACTATTACTAGACTCGGTGATTGTACTGTTTGCGATTTTTGCTAGTTATATCATCCTTCACCCTTATGACCTAGATGGTAATTGGGGACTATTGACCGTGAGTGCGATTTCTCTCTTGATTTGTCATCATGCCTTTGCAATAAAGTATCGCCTTTATCATAAAGCGTGGGCCTATGCGAGTGTCGGAGAATTAACCGTCATCGTTAAATCGGTTAGTTTCTCGATTGTTGCGGCAGCGGTTATTCAATTTGCTGTGCAACAGGATATCTACTTTCGCGTATTAGCGATTACGTGGATGTTGCATGTGATTCTAATTGGGGGCTCTCGTTTTTCTTGGCGGGTATACAGAGATGTGTATATGAAGCCAAAAGTAGAAAAAAAGCGGACATTAATCGTTGGCGCTGGAGCAGCCGGATCGATGGCCATTCGCCAGCTAACCCACAGTGACGACTCAGAATTACAACCAGTAGTAATGGTCGATGATAACCCTAAAAAGCAGAAGCTGCAAATTCAAGGTGTAACTGTTGAAGGTGCCATTGCTAATATCGAGGAGCTTGTTGAAAAGCATCAAGTCGAGCAAATTATCATTGCGATTCCTTCCTTAAGCAAGCATGAATTACAGCGGATTTATAAAGAATGCAGGAAATCAAAAGCGAAAACGAAAATCATGCCACTAATTGAAGACGTGTTGACTGGGAAGGTATCCGTCAGTCAGATTCGAGAGGTTGAAGTAGAGGATTTATTAGGAAGAGAACCTGTTCAACTAGATATCGAGTCGATTTCCGATATGGTATCCGGAAAAACGATTTTAGTCACAGGAGCGGGAGGATCGATTGGTTCGGAAATTTGCCGTCAATTGACCCATTTTGCTCCAAAAAAACTTCTACTATTAGGTCATGGAGAAAATAGTATCTATCTCATTGATTTGGAATTACGGAAAAAATATGGGCAAGATATAGACATTATCCCGGTTATAGCGGATGTCCAGGATCGTGACCGTATGTTTGACGTGATGAGTGAGCATCGTCCGGATGTCGTTTATCATGCGGCTGCTCATAAGCATGTCCCGTTAATGGAGTTTAATCCTAAAGAAGCGGTGAAAAACAATGTCATTGGCACGAAGAATGTCGCTGAAGCAGCCGATATGAGCGGTGTCAGTACCTTTGTGATGGTTTCGACGGATAAGGCAGTGAATCCAACGAATGTGATGGGCTCAACAAAAAGAATTGCTGAAATGGTTGTGCAGAACTTGGATGCCCATAGCTCGACTAAATTTGTCGCCGTTCGATTTGGAAATGTATTAGGAAGTCGCGGCAGTGTGATTCCGTTGTTTAAAAGACAAATTGAAGCAGGGGGTCCGGTCACGGTCACCCATCCTGATATGACAAGATATTTCATGACGATTCCAGAAGCTTCTCGATTGGTGCTACAAGCAGGTTCATTGGCTCGTGGTGGCGAGATATTTGTCCTCGATATGGGTGAGCCGGTGAAGATTGTTGATCTGGCGAAGAACTTGATTCAATTATCCGGTTATACCATTGACGAAATCGGTTTATCCTTCTCAGGCATTCGCCCTGGCGAGAAGATGTATGAAGAGTTACTAGGTGAGGGTGAGATTCACGGCGAAGCGATTTTCCCGAAGATATTTATTGGAAAGTCAGTTAAAGTGGACTATGATCGTGTTAGCCATTTAATTGAAAACCACGAAACAAGTGGAGAAGAATATATTTCGCAATATGTTTTGAATTTAGCGAATAGTAAGGAAGAAGAGTTATTAGTGAAAACCGCGAACTAAGGGGGAAGACAGGATGACAAAGGTGAGAAAAGCGATTATACCAGCAGCGGGATTAGGGACAAGATTCCTGCCAGCGACAAAAGCCATGCCAAAGGAAATGCTTCCGATTGTGGATAAGCCGACGATTCAATATATTGTGGAAGAAGCGGTTGAATCGGGGATTGAAGATATTATTATCGTTACAGGTAAAGGGAAACGAGCGATTGAGGATCATTTTGATAATTCGTTTGAATTAGAGCAGAACTTGTTAGAAAAAGGGAAATTGGAGTTATTAGAAGAAGTGCAAAAGTCTTCGAAGGTTGATATTCATTATATTCGTCAGAAGGAACCTAAAGGGTTAGGTCATGCGGTTTGGAGTGCTCGTAAGTTTATTGGAAATGAGCCGTTTGCGGTGTTATTGGGTGATGATATTGTGCAGGCTGAGACACCTTGTTTACGTCAGTTGATGGATGAGTATGATAAGACACTTTCTTCGATAATTGGGGTTCAGACGGTGCCAGAGGAAGAGACGCATCGTTATGGGATTATTGATCCATTGATGAATACAGGTCGTCGTTATCAGGTGAATCAGTTTGTGGAGAAGCCTAAGCAGGGGACGGCACCTTCTAATTTGGCGATTATGGGGCGTTATATTTTGAACCCGGAGATTTTTATGTTTTTGGAGAAGCAGGAGACTGGGGCTGGTGGGGAGATTCAGTTGACTGATGCGATTCAGGCTTTGAATGAGATACAGCGGGTGTTTGCGTTTGATTTTGAGGGTGTTCGGTATGATGTTGGGGAGAAGTTTGGGTTTATTAAGACTCAGGTTGAGTTTGCGTTGCAGCGTGGGGAGTTGAAGGGTGAGCTTTTGGCTTATTTGCTGGAAGTTATTGAGAGGGAGAGAGTTGGGCAGTAGACCTTTTATGGTTATTTGTTTGTGTTAAGATGGGTGAGTTGGGTTACTAGACAATTATTTGTCTATGAAAGATTGGGTTAGTTGATGAGGCTGTTTTAAGATAACAGCCTTGATTTTATTTTATAGTTTGTTTATTATCTGTCATCAGAGTCTTTTACATCAGTGTAGTTATGTACGGTGTGAAGGGGGACGCTATTATGCTTTCTGATTTTTGTGGTAGAGTAAGTGACGATGATGGATTCACTCTCCTTGATATGTTAGCAGTGATTGTAGTGTTGGGAATTATTGGTTCGATCGGTGTTTTGTCTTTTATTGGTATGAAAGAAAGAACGGAGGAAGATGTTTGTGTTTCGAATCTTCTTCAGGTAGAGAGTGATTATCGTCGGCATTTTGTGGTTGATGAGGTTGTGCATAGTGACTTTCTGTTTTCTGAGCATCTTCTGCAGTACGATGAGATATGTCCTGTTGGTGGGATGGTTGGTTATGATGATGGGCGTGTGGAAGTGTAGTGTTCATGGGGATAGTGATGATGGTGAGGTTCCTTTTTTGTGAGGGAGCTTGTTGTTTTTTTTGAAGTGGTTGAATGGTGGGGGGGGAGTGACTATCGTAGTTAGATAGACGCTATATGTAGTATTGAAAATGATGGAAAATCACAAATTTAATACAATATATTGATTTTATCTATAACGCATACTCTTTTTTGATCAATCGAAAAAGATAAAATGGTCAATCTTCACCTAAAATATGGAAGTTGTGATTTTGAAAACGTTGATTTGACGGGCTTTTCGGCAACCTAAAATATGGAAAAATATTGAATGGAGTTAAGGAACTGACTATCGTGCTTAGATAACATGATGAATGCCTTGCGGGATAAGGGTTTGGGACGTTTTTAGTGAGATTTATAGATTGATTGAAGTATATATAATAGGAAGAAACTTGGTTTAGAGTGAATATAAAGTGATTATCTATTTCGTATTTGATTGGTAGATTGAATAGATATTACGAGGTGGCTATCGGTATTAGATAACATTTTAGTGGTTTAGTAGTTGGTTTGAACATTGTTTTATTCTAATTAAATACTAAGTTACTAAAGAAGTAAAGATGGAGCTGATTTTTTTTGAGTGGAAACTTACTTATACTGGGTGCTGGTGGTCATGGAGGAGTAGCTAAAGAAACTGCCATTTCAATGGGAAAATTCCCAAAAATTGATTTCTTAGATGACAGATCTGATTTTGCGATAGGAAAGTGTAAAGATTATAAAAAGTTTGTTAACAGCTACAGATATGCTTTTGTTGCAATTGGGAGCAATGAAATAAGGATGAAGTGGTTAAAAGAGTTGATGGAGTCGGGATTTCAGATTCCAATTTTGGTGGATCCAACAGCTTATGTAAGTCCTTCCGCTAGTATTGCAATTGGCTCCATAGTATGTGCTAAAGCAGTTCTGAATACCAAAGTAATAATAGAGATGGGCTGTATCGTTAGTATAGGTGCAATGGTAGATCATGATAGCATTGTTGGAGAGTATTCTCACATTAATACAGGTGCAATAATTGAAGCGAACAGTAAGATAGAAAGACTAAAAAAGATAGATGCTGGAATGATTTATGCTGATGAAAAGCACAAAAAAGTAACTAGTTATGAAATTGAGGTGTAAGTAATGTATTTGAAAGTAAAAAGGTTGATAGATATTATTCTTTCCTTAATCGGACTTATTGTTTTATCCCCGATATTTGCAATTCTTATTATTGCTATAAAAATAGATTCAAGAGGCCCAGTACTTTTTAAACAAAAGCGTGTTGGAATCAATAAAACTTATTTTAATATCTTGAAGTTCCGTACTATGAGAATCGATACCCCTAAGGATACTCCAACTCATATGTTAGAAAATCCAGAACAATATATTACTAAAATGGGTAGGTTTCTGAGAAAGACGTCACTTGATGAGCTACCGCAAATATGGAATATCTTTGTTGGACAGATGAGTATTATCGGACCTAGACCAGCACTGTGGAATCAGTATGACTTGATTGCTGAAAGAGAAAATTATGGCGCCAATGATGTTCCACCCGGGTTGACTGGTTGGGCTCAGATAAATGGTAGAGATGAACTGCCTATTGATGTTAAAGCTAAGTTGGATGGGGAGTATGTTGAGAGGATTAGTCTTTGGATGGATGTTAAATGTTTCTTTGGAACCATAATTAGTGTAATTAAGAGTGATGGTGTTGTTGAAGGTGGGACTGGAATCATTAGAAAAAAAGAGGTTGCTAGTAGTAAGGAAAAAGGTTCTTCATGAAATTTTATATAAAATAATAGAGGTGTAAAAATGTTATTAGTAACTGGGATTACAGGACATACAGGAAGATATTTTCTACATGAACTTATTAAAAATAACTATAGAGGTACTATTCGATGCATTGTTAGAGAAAATTCAGACACTTCACAATTAGATAATAGTGGTTTGAATATAGAAAAGGTAATTGGTGATATAAGAGATGAAGCATTTCTTGATAAATGTATGAAAGGTGTAGATACAATAGTCCATATTGTAAATATCAGACATACACTACGAATTATTAAGGCAGCTATTAACAATAAAGTTTCGAGAGCAATTTGTGTGCATACAACTGGAATTTATTCGAAATTTAAAATTGCATCAGAGGAATATAAGGTTATTGAAGCTGAACTACAAACTATACTTGCTGAATCTGAAATTAAAGTAACGATTTTACGTCCGACAATGATATATGGTGATTTATGTGACCTTAATATGAGTAAATTTATTAAAATGATAGATAGATTTAGAATCTTTCCAGTTATCGATCATGGTCAAGGTTTAATTCAACCTGTAAATGCACGTGATCTTGGTAAAGCATACTACGATGTGTTAATGCTACCTGTAGAGAGAACAAAATCAGAATATAATCTATCAGGTGAAAAACCAATAACAATGCTTAGAGCATTTAAGCTGATTAGTGAAAACCTTGGAAAGAAAAACACGTTTATAAGTTTTCCACTAGTCATTGGAGTGTTTTTAGCTAGATTTTTAAAGATGGGGTCGCTGGGAAGAGTAGATTATGTTGAAAAAGTCCAACGTATGAGTGAAGATAGATGTTTCTCGCATGAGGAAGCTAAAAAAGATTTTGGATATAACCCTGAACCATTTGAGCTAGGAATTGCTAGGGAAGTTAGGGAATATTTAAATAGATAGTAGGTGGAGTAATAGATGGGAAAGAGAATATTGATTTTATCAAATCATTTTATAACTCTATACAATTTTAGAAGAGAGCTTATTACAAAACTAATTAAGGAAAATCATGAAGTCTTTATATCAATGCCAAAATCTGAAGATAACCAATTCTTTAGTGATATTGGTTGCAAAATTATTGAGACCCCTGTAGATCGACGGGGAGTTAATCCAATAAGGGATTTTGAGCTTGTTAAAAATTATATCAAGATTATGAAAAAAGTAAAACCAGATATAGTTTTTTCATATACTATTAAACCAAATATTTATGGAGGTATAGCCTCTAATCTTTTGAAAATTAGACAAATAAGTAATATTACAGGAACTGGAGCAACTTTCTTGAAGAAAAATGTCATTAGTGAGATCGCAAAGATGTTATACAAAATCTCACTTAAAAGGTCATATAAAGTTTTTTTTCAAAATAGAGGAGATAAAGATTTCTTTATTAAAAATAATATGGTGAGAAATAACTTTTCGTTGCTTCCTGGTTCTGGAGTGAATTTAGAACAGTATTCATTATGTGATTTTCCATTAGATAATAATATCAATTTTATTTTTATAGGAAGAGTTATGGAACTAAAGGGTATTGATGAATATCTTGAAGCAGCCAGAAAAATTAAAAAAATTAACCCAAATACTAACTTCTATATTGCAGGTTTTATTGAGGAAGAGAGGTATAAGGGAATTATTGATAATTTCCACTCCAAAGGGATTGTAAAATACATCGGTTTTCAAAAAGATATAAAATCTTGGATACAAAAATGCCACTGTACAATACTTCCGTCTCATGGAGGAGAAGGAGTTCCAAATGTTCTTTTAGAATCTGCAGCAATGGGCAGAGTCTGCATCGCTTCTAAAATTAATGGTTCTATGGATGTTGTTGATGATGGTTTGTCTGGTTATTTATTTGAGGTAGGAGTTTCTGAAAGTTTAACTGAAAAGATTAAAAGTTTTTTAGAAAAGGACTATGAAGAAAAGAAACAAATGGGTCTAGCTGGAAGGATGAAAGTCGAAAGAGAATTTGATAGAACGATTGTCATAGATGAGTATTTAAAGGAAGTAAATAAGTTAGAGGTGACATAGAATGGATTATAAAAAATTAATTCCGAGCCGAAAATTCAGGCTGAAGCTTTTAAAAATTCTTGATTTTCTTCCGGATAAATTAATGATTAAACTTCAATATGGAATAAGCACTGGCAGATCATTAAACATCAAAAAGCCGGTAAGATTTACTGAAAAAATTCAATGGTATAAACTATATTATCGAAAGCAGTTAATGGTGAAATGTTCTGATAAATATGATGTAAGAGATTACGTAGAATCAAAAGGATATAGCGATATATTAGTTCCATTATACGGCGTTTATGATAGAGCAGAGGATATAGCATTTGATAAATTACCCGATCAATTTGTTTTAAAGACTACAAATGGAAGTCATACTAATATAATTTGTGAAGATAAATCAAAATTAGACATTGAAGCTACAAAGGAAAAATTGAATCAATGGTTGAATGCGTGGGAAGGTAAGGTTGGGAGAGAATGGGCGTATCATGAAATTAAACCAAAAATTATTTGCGAAAAGCTATTAGAGAAGGACCAAAATAATGATTTGGTCGATTATAAGTTTTTTTGCTTTAATGGAAAACCTTTTTCTTTATATGTAATTGTGGAAAGGTTCCTAAGTGGTGGGTTAAAGTTAGGTATATTCGATACTTCCTTTAGAAAACTCCCTTATAAAAGAGTAGACATTCCAGCATTAGAAAAAGATATAAAAAAACCTAAAAATTTTGATAGGATGTTAGAAATTGCAAAAGCCCTTTCATCTGATTTTCCACATGTTAGAGTTGACCTATATAATATAGACGGTGAAATTTACTTTGGAGAACTCACCTTTTATAACGGTAGTGGGTATAAAGGATATGTGCCTGATGATTTTGACTATATTTTAGGTAAGGAATTTCAGTTACCCAAGAAAATTAAGTAAGTATATGAAGTGATATCTAATATACTAACATTTAGTGTAGCTAAATATTTGGGAAGGACCATTACTATTAGTCAAAGAAAATATTCGCAAATAAGATATATATGCTTTGTCTGAAAAGTAACATGTGCCTTTAAATAAATTTTAGTTCTAATGAATTTGATTTTATAATGGCAGGACAAAAGTCCTTATAATGGATATTTCTAAATATTACTGGAAATTACTTATAGATTTTCAGAAACAGGAAAGTTAATACTTTGAGAATAATATTTGGTTTGTTAGCCAAAAACAAAATAAGGATTGATTAAATTGTTTTACTATTTTTTAATTGCTTTTTTAGTCATTATTAGTCAATTGAAGCTGAAAAATTCAAAAGCCAATAAATTTTTTTCCTGTTTTACGACATTTCTGATTGTTTGTCTCCTAGTAATAGTTGCTTTAGTTATGCCTTTAAGAATCGATATGGTTAGATATCTAGGTATATATGAAACAAATAAGCTATTATCATTGCCTGAAGCTTTTGCATACGTGAGATGGGAACCGGGATTTGTAACTTATCAATGGGTATTATCTCAAATCAGCACATCCAAATATTTTTTTATGACTATTACAGTTCTTATAATACTAGTAATTATTATTGTTGCTCTAAAGAAAATTATTTCACCTGAGTTTGTACCTTTGATCTTGTTTGGCTATTTAAGTTTATTTTACTTTTATAATTTTTTATCAAATGCACTGCGTCAGGGTTTTGCAATAACTTTGTTACTTCTTGTAATAGTTTACTTGGCGAAAAATCATTACAAAAAAGCTCTTGTATTTTTAGGCATTTCACTTTTGTTCCATGTATCAGCTATTATTGGTGTTCTTCTATTTATCATTAAGAAGTTAAATATTTCATTGAAATTTTTATGCATTGTTTTTGGAATTAGTGCTTTACTGATGATTACAGGTATTAACCAGAAGATAATGACAAATGTAGCAGTTCTATTTGGTGGGGGATTGGAGGACGCAGTTGTAAAATATTCATCTGAATCTTTTATTTCCCTTTACGGTGCGGTTAATCGCATGGATTTTCTTATGTTCACAGCAGTATGGATTATTTGGGGATTATTGGTTTACAAACGTTACCTGAAAAATGATACTCTTTTTGAGTGGATATTAAAAGCTTATATATCATTTGCGACTATCTATGTACTATTTGGTTTTATTGGTTTTTCAGATAGATTGGCTGGATATGCCTGGTTTTTAATACCTATAATACTATTTTATCCTTCTATTAAAATGGACACCCGCTTTAAGTTCATATGGATAATGATTTGTATTGCTATAAGTATTATACTATTTTTAGTTTTTGGCACTTACTCATTATACGAGCCTTTAAAATTATTATATTAAGTGTTACGAGAATTTTGCTTTATGAGAATTAAAAATAATTATTTATTATTATTAACCTATTACCTCTATTTTAATGGGGTATTTAACTGTTTTTAATGCATAGATGTACTTTTTCTTATGTGTCAAAGAGTTTAGAGGAGTGATACAATGCTGTTTAGCATAGTGGTTCCGATGTATAATTCGGAGAGATATATTGGGGATTGTATTGAATCAGTTTTAAATCAAACTGAAAGAGATTTTCAGTTAATCATTGTAAATGATGGTTCAACAGATGCTTGTGGCAATATTGCTGATAGGTACGCTTCTATGGATCCTAGAATTAGGGTAATTCATCAAAAAAATGAAGGTTCTTTTCACGCCAGGATCAATGGAGTGGATAATGCACTAGGAGAATATATCCTGTTTTTAGATGCAGATGATAAATTGAAAGAATTCGCATTAGAGAAAATAAAAGAACACACATATCAATATGAAGCAGATATTTTTATTTTTAGAGCAGATTACTTTAATTCAAGCGGGGTTGTTTCCGCAAGTGAAAAGGTATTTGAAGATGGGACTATCTTCGAAGGAAGAAAAAAGAAAATATTATATGAAAAATTTACTCAAGATGCTAGCCTTAATCATTTGTGGATAAAAGCAATAAAAAAAGAATGCTTTAATAATGATATAGTCCGCCACTATCCTTCTATTTTAATGGGTGACGATGTTTTATATACACTAGAACCTTTAACAAATGCTAAAAGAATTAAGTACATTGATGAAGTTTTATACAATTATAGAATTTCAAGTACAAGTATGACTAAAAAATTTCAGCCAAATGTTTATCAAGGTTTTAAAACGATAGACAAAATAAGGCGTGAATATTTGTCTAAATGGGAATTGGATACTGAAAATTATATGAAATTATTAAACAGAAGAGTTTTAAAAAATATAAGTGGAATTATTATGTATTCTCCAACAGATATTACAGGGAAAGAAAAAGAGTTTTTAGATACTTTAAAGGAAATACAAACCGATTCCTATTTTTACGAAATATATAAAACATCATATAGAGAGCTTTCTTTATTAAGAAAAATCCCTTTATTTTTATTAAAGAAAGGAAAGATTAATGTATTGTTTTATATAAAGCCTATTGTTACAAAACTTAACAGGTTTAAACCTTCACATTAACACTTCTAAAAGTCATAAATTTGACTAGTTTAATTATGATAAAAGGTCATCCTTTTAAGTGCAAGAGTTCAGTATAAAAATAGTTATAAGTTAAAGGAGTAGGGCATGAAAAAAATATACTTTAAAGGGTATTATGGATTCAAAAACCTTGGTGATGATATTTTTACAGTAACTGCTGAATGGATATGTAATAATATATGGAAAAATAGAAAACCAATTTTTATTGGACATAGTTTACCTGATGTTTCAAATAAGACTATAAAGGTAGAAATAAAAAACGGATTACTAAGAAGAATTATAGAATTAATAGTTTGTATTTTTTCTAGAAGGATCATTTATTTTGGTGGGTCATTATTTACTGGCGGAGGAACGAGTTTTAAAGATTTAAAGTATTATCTAAGAAAAATCCCTTATTTATCAAATAAGACTGGTACAATTGGCACTTCACTAGGCCCGTTTAAAAATAGTAATGAATTTAATCAAACAAGGGATTTACTTAATAAATTTAAATTTGTTTCCGTGCGAGATTATAGTTCGGAAAAAATTGGGGAAGAAATGCAAATTGACGAAAGATTAAGCTTCTGTTTTGATAACGCAATCTTAATTAAGGAAGTTTATCCTGATTTGACAAAACATAGGAAACGTTCCGATACCGATAAAATTAAATTAGCTATAAGTTTATGTCGGTATGAAAGCATCAAAGGCGGAGATATAAAAGACGAACATAAAAGAGAGGAGTCTATAAAATCTTTCTTGGATAATGTTTTAGATAAACACAGAAACATAGAAGAACTAGTTTTTATAGTTTTTAATGGTAACCCCAAATATGGAGATTTAGAAATAACAAAGCAATTTAATGATTATTTTTGTGAAAAAGTTAAAACAAGAATTGTTAATTACACAAATAACACTAAACACATGATAGAAGAAATGAATAATTGTGATTTGGTATTTGGTGTTAGATTACACTCTGGAATCCTAGCATATGCATTAGAAAAACCATTTATGCTAGTTGAATACCATGCTAAGTGTACTGAATTCCTAAATACTATAAATCATGATTATAGATATAATGTAAATGATATAGATTATAACATTGAAAATTTTGAGGCTATTCTTAATGAAAATAAAGTTCCAAATATAGTTAGACCCGATAAATTCAAGAATATTATGATTAAAGAACTAAAGAAATTAGAAAAAAGTATTTAAACTAATATGTTAGTTAGTGCCTTATAATAAATTATTACTTTGGCATTAACTAAAAACGGTGAATTAGTTATTATATGAAAAAACAGCTTTAATAATAAGGTTGATTACTATAGTATCAAAACATTCTGATTTTGGCGGAAAAATTACATTATCTTACTTTTATGGTGCGTCGCATACAAGCGACGCCTATTTAATATTCTAGGAATTATCGGATCAGGTTTGCTAAGTTGGCTGCAAATAATTATTTCAATGGTTTTAAAAAAGGCTTTCTAAATCTGTCATAAGAGTTGAGCTTACTAATAAATAGTAGACATGTATTCGTCTATAGAAAAGAAAGCATTGTATCTGAAACAAACCATAAACACGTAGGATATATATTTAGATTTGTATAAAAAAATGTAGTCTAATTAATTTTCCTTTTACACTAAGAAGGTAGTGAAAACAGAATGTTACTAAAGCATATTAAAACAGTATTTTATTTATTTTCATCAAAGGGTTTATCATCATTTTTTGCCTTTATAGCACAAGTATTACTTGCTAGATTACTAACTCAAGAAAATTACGGAACAATCTCCTTTTATATCATTCTAATTAATATTACCTCGTCAATTATTGGGTTTGGTTTGGGTAATTTTTGGTTGAGAAGGTTTGCAGTAGAGAAGCGTAATGCAAGTAGATGGATAAGACCTACATTGCTAAGTATTCTTTTATTGACGGGGATATCTTTACCATTCTATTTTCTGATACCCTACTTTTCTTTAGGAGCACATTCACTAAGTATATCAATTGCCCTTCTCCCACTTTTATTCTTTCAAGGGTTAGGGTCAATAGTAATTGCTAGTTTCCAACTTTCTAACAAATACAAAAAACTTTCATATTATATAATGATAAAGAATTCTATCCTTATGATTTCTACATTAACGCTACTTATTTTAGATTCTAGTTTTGATTTATTTGTAGTGTCATACGGAATGCTGGCATTCTTTGTACTATTGTATAGTTTAACTGCTATTAAAAAATTTAATGTAGATGTAAATGATGTATCTTATAAAGGTTCTGATCCAGAATTACCGAAAATAAAAACAGTCTTAAAGTTTGCATGGCCATATGGAATACAAGGTACTTTATATATGCTGTATTATCAGGTAGATATTATTATGATTACCATTTTCTTAGGTGCAATTTCTACAGGCATATATAATGCGGCATTTACAATAATTTCATTGATTTTTGTCTTTCCGAGCGTTTTATTCCAAATATATCTATTGCCAAAAGTAAACATATGGATAGCAAATAAAGATTTTAAAAAGATAAATTTTTTAAGAAATCGGCTAACGCTATATGTCTTGTTACTAGGTATAGTTATAATGGTAGCACTGTATTATATTAGTGAATTTTTGATAAATTTATTATATGGTATGGAATTTACTAACTCTATAATGTTGCTAAATGTACTTATACTATCTATCCCATTTAGGCTTGTTTCGAATTCATTAGGTGTAATATTTGCTAGTGAAAAAATGGTATCTTATAAAGTATATATACAAGGTGGAGGAGCACTTGTAAATATCGCTCTGAATATTATTTTACTAAATGTAATTGGAGTAGTAGGGGCTGCTGTGAGCACAGTTATTACAGAGATGATAGTATGTTTACTAATGTATTTACTGTCTTATAAAATTAAGAAAGAGATGAAAGAGGTTTAAAGATACAGGTGTCATACTTTCAGCGTTAATACGCTAAACCGAGCAAGTTTATGGCAGGCACATTTTGCTATTTATAACAGACTTTTAATGATATTAGTATAAATACAAGGTAAAGGAAGTGTATCTATGTACAAAATAGCCGTAGCAGGAACAGGTTATGTTGGGCTAGTTGCTGGGGTTTGTTTTGCTGAAGTAGGCCATCAAGTAATTTGTGTCGACATTGATGAAAAGAAAGTGGATTTAATGAAATCTGGAGTTTCTCCAATATATGAGACAGGTCTAGAAGAGTTAATGCAGAGAAATTATGATGCTAGAAGAATTAAATATACAACTGATTATCAATCTGCATATAAGGATGCAGATGCAATCTTTATTGGTGTAGGTACACCAGAACAGCCAGATGGATCAGCAAATTTATCATATATTGCAACAGTTGCAAGAGAAATTGCTGAATCAGTGGAAAAGGACTGTTTAGTGGTAGTGAAATCAACAGTTCCAGTTGGAACGAACGATAAAGTAGAGCAGTTTATACAGGATTTTTTAGTTAATGTTGTGAAAGTAGAAGTAGCATCTAATCCAGAGTTTTTGGCTCAAGGTTCAGCGGTTTATGATACTCTACATGCAGAGAGAGTCATTATCGGAACAGAAAGTAAATGGGCTGAAAACCTTCTTATGAAAATATATGAGCCATTTCATTTACCAATTGTTTCAGTTAATAGAAGATCTGCAGAAATGATTAAGTATGCATCCAATGATTTCTTAGCATTAAAAATCTCTTATATGAACGACATAGCTAATCTTTGTGAATTGGTTGGAGCAGATATACAGGATGTAGCTAAGGGTATGAGTTTTGATGAGCGAATTGGAAGTAAGTTCTTAAATGCAGGGATTGGCTTTGGTGGATCATGCTTCCCTAAGGATACAAAAGCGCTTGAGTATATTGCTAAACAGAACGGTTATGAACTCAAAACAGTTAAAGCCGCTATTGATGTAAACAAAGAACAAAAAACAATGCTTTATAAGAAAGCTAGTAAAAGACTCATTACATTTAACGGTCTTAAGGTTGCAGTGTTAGGATTAACTTTTAAGCCTGGAACGGACGATTTAAGAGAGGCAGCATCTCTTGAAAATGTACCATTATTATTAGAACAAGGTGCAGAGATTTATGCGTATGATCCCGTTGGAGCAGAAATTTTTGCCAAATTTCATCCAGAAGGTGAGAGTGGCAAAGGTAGCATTACGTATGTTTCTAATATCGAGCATGCATTAGAAGGTGCCAATGTCTGCTTTATCTTTACTGAATGGGGAGAAGTAAAAGCATTAACGCCGGAAACTTATAAAAAGTTAATGAGAACTCCGTTAGTATATGATGGTAGAAATATATATCGTGTTGAAGAGATGCAAGAAGCAGGGATAGAGTACCATTCAATTGGAAGAAAACCTGCAATTAGAGAAGCTGTTAAGGAGTCGAAGAATCTTGAATTACAAAACTCTTGATCCTAGTAAAACTTACCTAATCACTGGAGTAGCTGGTTTTATCGGGTACTACTTATGTAGAAACCTACTAGAGCAGGGGTGCCAGGTGATTGGTATTGATAACGTAAATGACTACTATGATGTGAACCTTAAACATACTCGTTTAGGAAATTTGGAGCCTTATGAGAAGTTTACCTTTATTAAAGGCGACATATCAGATAAAGATATGGTAATGAAGACCTTCGAAGAGTACAAGCCTAACGTTGTAGTAAACCTAGCTGCTCAAGCAGGAGTAAGGTATTCAATAGAGAATCCGGATGTCTATATTCAAAGTAACATCATTGGATTTTATAATATCCTTGAGGCCTGCAGATATAATCCAGTGGATCATCTTGTATATGCATCATCTAGTTCTGTTTATGGAGCCAATAAAAAGGTTCCTTTTGAAGAAACAGATTTTGTTGATAACCCCGTATCACTATATGCATCTACTAAGAAATCCAATGAATTAATGGCTCACACATATAGTCACCTTTACCAGATACCAGCAACAGGACTTCGGTTCTTTACAGTTTACGGCCCTATGGGTAGACCAGATATGGCCTATTTTGGATTTGCAAATAAGTATTTTGCAGGTGAGCCAATTAAGATATTTAATAATGGTGATTTTGAAAATGACCTTTACCGTGACTTTACTTATATCGACGACATCGTTGAGGGGATTGAACGATTATTAAGTAATCCACCTGAAGGCGAAGTTCAACATAAAGTCTTTAATATTGGAAATAACAGCCCTGAGAAACTGATGGTGTTTATTGAAACTTTAGAAAAGGCCTTAAGTAATGCGCTAGGCAAAGAGGTGCAATTTGAGAAGATCTTTGAACCAATTAAGCCAGGTGATGTACCAGCTACCTATGCCTCAACAGATGAATTGCAGAAAACTGTAGGCTTTAAACCGGAGACTTCAATTGAAGAGGGACTGCAGAAATTTGTCGATTGGTATGTGGATTATTATAATTTGAAGAACTGAATACAATTACCCGCCGAGCCTGATTTTGATAGCTTGGCGGGCTTATTTGTGTTGTTAACTTTTTCTAGAAATGCAATTCTTCATAATCGGTTCCTCGTAAAATAATAATACTAGCCTCAATGTCTAAATGTATAGGTTTAAATTGAATGAATTGCTCTGCTAATACACGTCTATCCATAACTATCGAGTATTTTGTAATCGGTTTATTATATACAGCCAGCCTACCAAACCTTAGTAAAAGCTGTTGCCTTCCCATCCCCATTCCAGTTGGATACTTACTTACATCTCTCGTATAAAGGAAATCAATATGCCATATTTCCTTCCCCTTAGTTGCAACAATATCTCCTACAGAGCCATGACTGTGCCTTTCTATATTATATCCCTGTGAAATTAAGTTTGGGGTTATATATCTGATCGCTCTTTCCTCGAATTCTTTAATATGATCTAGATGTTGCGATCTATCCTCTTTTTTAATCACTTTCACTTCAAAAGCAGATTCTCCAGTATAATCTTTAGTCAAATCAGTAAAATATTCAGGTCTTACCTCTAATGCTTCTGATAAGGCAAAAATCTTATCATATGGAATATTTTTAATTCCTCCCGTTTCATACCGCTGTATAGAAGATTTGCTGATGCCAGTTTTCTCGGCCAAATCTTGATATGTCATATTTAAAAAGAGACGTCTTTCCTTTAAGCGTCTTCGTAGTAATTCTTGATCGGTCTTGTCCATTTCATTTTTCTTCATAAAATTGCCCTCCATATTATTACTACAATAATATTATAAGTCGCCGCAACCAAATACGCAACATTAATAAATAAGTTGCGTATTTGGGATTGACGTGATTATTCTGTCGAAGTATAATGGATATTGTTAACAAGATAACTTTTTTATGGATCTTCACCAAAAGAGGTGGTTTAAGCCTTTTCAAATGAAAAAAAGCAGAATTTCCCTTAAGATTAAGTTACCACACAAAATCATGAAGGGAGAGGTTCTGCTTGTCTCAATATTTTATCATGGATTTTATTAATCTTCCAGATTTCAATCTTGTACGAATGTCTCAACGGTCTGAAGGGTGGGTCGCCATTTTGCAACCTACACCTCGTTCTTTTCTTTGTCCGATTTGTGGGTCCCGATCCATTCTGGTATGTCAACACTAAATCAAACAATCTTTTTAAGGGCTAAGTTTCTATATTCTACTGGACTTAGATAGCCAAGTGTACTGTGCGAACGGATATTATTGTACCAATTGATATAATCAAAAAGTTCAAGATCAAGCTGGTTAAGGGTGCTAAAGTGAGCTCCGTTTATTAATTCAGTTTTTAAGATCTTAAATGTTGCTTCTGCCACCGCATTATCATATGGATTTCCTTTATGGCTCAAAGAGCGTTCAATCTGATATTTACTTAATAATTCATCAATGTTCACGTTTTTAAACTCAGATCCGCGATCTGTATGAAGGAGCTTCACATTCTCTAATGGCTGCTTAACCGTTGCGAAAGCACGTTGAACTAAAGCTGCGTCTTTACGTTTTCCAACACTATAACCAACTATTGCTCTATTATATAAGTCAATTAAAAAACAGACGTAGTTCCAATGCTGGCCTACTTTGACGTACGTTAAGTCACTGACCAGTACAGTCATCTCTTCATCTACTTCAAATTCCCGATCTAACACGTTTCCAACGGAGTCTTCATTGGGGAGGGAACTCATTGGCTTGTAAGATGGCTGTGCATACTTTGATTGAATTCCAAGCTCTTCCATTAGTCTACCAATACGGCGTCTAGATACCTTGTAACCAGCTTTTTAACATGGGGTGCCTGTCACTACCCGAAAAATCTTGTTTCACATCAATGTTTCACGAATTGATTTGTAGCAACCACTGCAATGCTATCGGCAAAAGGTGGTTGCTTTTTTTGCGTTAAAATTGTGAGCGTCAAACTCTACACATCCGGCTGTAAATAGTTTGATATAATGATAAAAGAATCACGTAAAGTACTGGATAGAACAGATACATATTTGAAAAAGACATTCTATAAATAATAGAGTAAGAGGAGTAGGTAGGTATGGATATCGGTTTTTTTGATAACATTGGGTGCCTAGTGTCACTACCCGAATTTTCTTGTTTCACATAAAAGTGTCACAGGATTAAGAATAAGAAGGTAGTTTTATTTAGATATCCTTTGCCTAAAATCACCTTTGGCTAGAGGTTGTTAATTTCTTGCTTGCAGTGATGTTTCGGAACTAGCAATAGGAAATTGATGGAATTTGTTTTAGAGTGAAGGAAAATTGATAAGGTGTATAGGGAAATTTGCTAATTAAAAACAAGGGAAATAGACGTAGATAGGATGAACAAGAATTGTATTATATCTTACAACCATTTTTAGTTATAACATATTTTTTTGCTACATTGCTTGAAGATACACAAAAGAAAAAAACTACTCTTGTTACTTATTTTAAAAACATTGTATTTCATGTGCTCTATATTTTGATAATTTCTATTCCGGTGGCTGGATTAATATATTTATATATATATATCGTTATGTTTAATCAAGGAAGCATTGCTTTTAGTTTGTTACTTTTCTTTAAATTGAATATTTTTATTTGGGGATGCATGTTTCCTACTGTATTTTTAAACATAGGGAATATTAAAATGAATATTCCAGATTTTATTATAAATGTTTATTTAGTAGTTATAAAAATTAATGTATTAAAGCAAATAAAGCTTGCAATTGGCTGGACTTTATTTGTCACAATTTTGTATTATTATTTATTTTCAAATATTATCTTGGAGATATTACCCCACGAAAATTGGTTACTAGTTGGAATGTTAGTGATTTGTATCTTTTTTTCGGTAATGCTTTTTAGTGAAGGTACAATAGACCACAAGCAACGAATTGTCCGAAAGTTTATGCTTTGGTTTTTATTATTTCTTCTATTATTTGGATTTTCAATATCACAAATTGTATTTACAATCACAATTGGAAATGAAGTGGAAATGATATTTGTAGTCCCGGTTGTGCTTGGACTAATTTTTAATTTTTCATTTATTCTTGAGAATGCCCGTGACCTATACAAGGTGTATGTAATGGAAAATATAGATTTTATCAAAGAGAAACAAAATTGGATGAATAATAAAGAGAGTTTCTCATATGATTATTTGAAAAAGATATTTTATATGAAAAGAAAAGAGCTACGGATAATTAAAGAGAAGTATTTAAATATGAACGATAGTGAAAAAAAACAATTCTATAAATTTACTATTATATTTTTATTGCTATTGGTTGTATTCTATGGTGTCTATATGTTTCTATTCGTTAATCAAATTGAAAAAACTGAAACATTTGTGATGCATATTTTTAAGGGGATATATACCTTTTATGTGAGTTTGTTTCAAGGGAACGAACGCTTGGCCAATACGATGGCAATATTGTGTTTTTTTGTTTATTATTTTTTCCTGGAATTAAATAGAGCTTTGAGTAGATTTAAGTTTTTATCAACACAAGAAAAAATTGCTCAAATCGAAAAAATAATTATTATTTTGACTGCCAACGTAGTAACAATATTTTATTTATTCAATTTAAAAAATCTGTTTCTCCAATATATAGTAATTATTTTTATGTTTATCTCTGTTGTTATTTTGCCACTTGTGAGAAAGCTAATAAAGAAAATTGATCGTATAAACATGAAATCTGATGATAATTCATTTGATCAATAACCAACTGTTAATGTTAACACCGACACAAAGTTGACCATGTCGCTCATGTAAAAGTTGACCACCCTCTTGCTACTTCGAATAGGTCTCTTTGAGACGATAACTTTCCCCATTCATGGGAATGATGTGGGCCTTGTGAGTGACTCGATCTAACAAGGCGGCGGTCATTTGCTCATCATGAAATACTTCCACCCATCGGCTAAACTCCCGATTGCTAACATGGGGTGCCTCTCACTACCCGAATAATCTTGTTACACAGCAATGTTTCACGGATTGATTTGTAGCAACTACCACTATGCATAGTGGTGGTTGCTTTTTTGGTTGTTAAAAGTTGACAGTCTTTACTAGTTGGATTATTCTGAATAGGAAGCACCGGGACGGTTCTCGCGCTTCCTTTCCAGTAAATGACAGATAATTCACCTCTTTTCCACCTAGGTGGCATTTTTGAATGGTTCATTATCGAAAGGTTTTGGAATTACATGATGAGGGGAAGAACCGTGTGTAACCGTCAAGTAGAATTAAACAGTATTCCACAATTAAGATTGAACAGTTTCCTTGTTGTATTTGTCAAAATTAATTTGACCCAGAGCGCTCACTTTAAAAGCGAGCCACTTCAACCTGGGGTATTACCATTTTGACGAGAAGTTCGGCGGGATAGGAAATTTTCCATTCATGGCAAAATTCCCTAAACTCCTCCCACCATCACCCTACTGCATACTGTCATCTCGTTGTTTCATAGATTGTCGAAATCGATAAGATTCTCCGTTGAGTAACAGTATATGTGTCCTATGTGTAAGCCGATCAAGGAGAGCTGCGGTCATCTTTTCATCGCCAAATATAGACGTCCATTCAGTAAATTCTAGGTTTGTGGTAATCATTACGCTCGCTCGTTCATATCGTCCTGCGAAGAATTGAAATAATAGTTCAGCTCCTATCTTCATAAATGGCACATACCCAAGCTCATCTAGGATAATTAAATCAAATTTCAACCATCTCTTCTCGAGAGATGCTAGCTGATGTTCCTCGTTTTCTAAAAGAAGTTCTTCTACTAATTCAGCTGCTGAAA
Source organism: Bacillus sp. 2205SS5-2 (assembly GCF_037024155.1). Lineage (NCBI taxonomy): Bacteria > Bacillati > Bacillota > Bacilli > Caryophanales > Bacillaceae > Bacillus > Bacillus spongicola. The sequence continues at coordinate 61,251 of NZ_JAYKTS010000013.1, read as the reverse complement.
TAAACTTGACCTTATGCCCATTATTGATCATCTCAATTCCAATCCCTGTAGCTAAGTGGGGCTTTCCATTATGGAAAGTCTGTGTTCTGCCTGTTAAATTGTGCTATATTTTAATTGATACATAAGATGGAGGTGCACCCCCTCTGTTAGGATAAATGTCGCACACCACTTTAGTGTTATACTATAGTAAATACGGAGGTTGATCGACATGGCAGAGAAACTAGGAAAACGCTATCCCAAAGAAATCAAAGAAGCAATTATAAAAAGAATGATGCCACCAAATAACGAGGCGATCAGTCGAATTAGTGAGGAAGTAGGCATTACAGAAGCTACGTTATATAAATGGAGGAAAGAAGCCCGGGCTAATGGGAATGCCACGCCTGGAGATGGTCAGGGGTCAGAACAATGGAAGGGAAACACAGTGACGTTTCTCGTGCTTCCTTTCTTCAATTAAGTTTTAATTTTTGTAATGTTTTAATTATTATGATAGATTAGTTATAAGAATGAAAGACACCCTCAAATCTATCTTTTCCATTTGGTTTATCCGCATATATCAAATCTAATTTCCCCATTTAATCTAATCCTGTGTATATTCTCACTCCCACATGTATGCTCCACAAGACATTTGTTCATACCCCGTATGCTAGTAGTATCCTTTTGATCATCCTCGAAGAATAAAACATTATTATTCCTGTATTGATATATAATGGCTCTTTTCTCGTAAAATGTTTCCTCGAGCATATAAAAATGAATAGAAACACCACGTTCTTTCAGTATTTTAGGTTGATAAAGAAGCGAAAAGATCCCCGAAGTTTTAATCATCACAAAATAAGGTCTAATGCGAAAAGCTATAATCACTACGAACCCCCCTTAATAAAAGTATCCCTTTATTGAACATCTAACAAAAAATGAATTTGTCATGTAGATTGGAGGAAGTGAATCATGTCCGCAAAGGTTACGAGTATTGGATTGAAAGGATTGGCAGGATATCGTGTCCAAGTAGAAGTGCAGGTCATTGAAGGGATTGAATCTGTTGTAGTGGTAGGACTGCCTGATGCATCGGTGAAGGAATCCAAGGAACGGGTGTCGGCTGCGTTGCGTAGTCTTGGTTTCCCATTGGTGGATATGAAGGTGATTATTAATCTATCACCTGCCGAGCAAAAGAAAAACGGTCCTTTGTTTGATCTGGCGATTGCCCTCGGAGTGCTAAAGAGTGGGAATTTCCTGAAGGACCATATTCCAGCGGATGCTGGTTTTATCGGCGCTTTGTCTTTAGATGGAACGGTTCTTCCTGTTGAAGGGATGATAGCCGCCATTCTTGCAGCGAAGAAATTAAAACTGCGAACACTTTATCTTCCCTTCGATCCCACCATCCCGAAAATAGAGATCGCTGACTTGGAACTGGTGTATATTGAGACTTTGCAAGACGTTATGGATGTTCTCTCTGGTCAACAATTGCTTCCTTTTCACCCGCCAATAGAAAAGGAAGAGGAAATTGGAGAAATGGTTCGGGATTTCGATCAAATTCTTGGACATGCATTCGCTAAAAGGGCACTGGAAATTTCCGCAAGTGGTGAGCATTTTGTGCTAATGGATGGCCCACCTGGGTGCGGGAAAAGTCTCTTAGCTGAAACGTTTCGATCCATACTTCCTCCATTATCGAAAGAGGGACAGCTAGAAAAGATAAGCCTTCACCAATTAGCCGGTGCCCCCTATACTTCGATCACTATTCCACCTTATCGTCACCCTCATCATTCTGCTTCAGCCGTATCCATCATTGGTGGCGGAACCACCCCTAAACCTGGAGAAGTTTCATTAGCCCATCGCGGAGTCCTATTTCTTGATGAACTCGGAGAATTTTCCAAGAAAACACTCGATATGTTAAGACAGCCACTTGAGAACGAGATCGTCACGATCAGCCGGGCTCACTCTACTGTGACCTATCCCGCAAAATTCATCTTTCTCGCTGCTATGAACCCTTGCCCTTGCGGATATTTAGGTTCCAACAATCACTTCTGCACCTGCTCCGGGAAACAAATTAAGTCGTATAAAAGTCGTGTATCAGGACCGATTTTAGATCGAATCGATATCCTCCTTTCCTTAAAAGCGGTAAATCTGAAGAACCATGATTTCAGTGGGATCGAGACCTCTTCAGAAATAAAGAAACGGGTGAGTGCTGCAAGGGAAAAACAGTATCGCCGCTATGGAAGAGAAGTGTGTAACGGGAGTGTTCCTTTCGAAGAGCTGATCAAATCCAGCCCATTATCCCCTAGTCAGCAAACGGAATTGCAGAAAATATCGATACAGTATGGACTCAGTAATCGTGTGCAAATCAAAATCATTCGATTGGCGAGGACCATTTCTGACATACAAGAGGAAGACGAAATATCCGAAGCGGCCCTAACCGAAGCTCTTTCATTGCGGAAAATGGTTCGCTCTTCTTTGCTATCGTTAACAGGGGAGAAGAGCGAGATGACATATAGATGACTAAATTTTTTTCAGGATTGGAGGTGAGACTGATGCCGCGATATGCCAGGAAGAAAAGCAACAGCGGCGTCTACCATGTGATCGTTAGGGGCGCCAATAGACAAGAAATCTTTCACGATGAGGAAGACCGCATGAAATTCCTTGATACCTGGAATAAATATAAAATCAAAACGGAAATACTTATGTATGCCTGGTGCTTGATGGGGAATCATGTTCATCTTCTGTTGAAAGAAGGAAGCGAAAGCATTTCAGTCGTAATGAAAAGGGTAGGTGTCAGCTACGCCAAGTATTACAACTGGAAGTACAGAACAACCGGACATCTTTTTCAGGATCGCTTCAAAAGTGAAAATGTTGAAGATCGCAACTATTTCCTCACGGCCGCAAGATATATTCACCAAAACCCGGTAAAAGCAGGAGTCGTTCATTCCCCTGATGAATGGAAGTGGAGCAGCTGCCGCGGTTATTATGGGAAGGTGGTGTATCCGGCCAACCTGCTTGATCCTAATTATCTACTAAACATGTTTTCTCCTGAAAGTAAGATTGCGAGAATGAGATTTAAAGAATTTAATGAAAGAAAGAATAATGATCGGTGCTTAGAAGACAGTGACGATAATAGCAGGAGATTATCCGACGATGAAGCAAGGATGGAAATCAGGAAATGTCTTGGGAGTTTGGAAATACCTCATGTGAAAAGTTTGCAAAAGGAACAACGAACGAATGTACTGAGAAAAGTGAAGCGGATTGATGGACTTTCTCAGAGACAGGCTGCGCGGATTTTAGGGATTTCTCCCAATTTGGTGTTTAAGGCGAGATAGAAGCGCCGGGGAGGGCTACCAAGGGGACGCTTCTTTTGGCTCTTTTTTAAGAATGAGAGATGAGCTTGTTCTTGCCAACTCATTGAAAAAGTCACCACTCATGTTAAGTGATAATAATGTCGTTTAAAAAATAATAAAGTTATTTAAAAAACTTCAGTCATGCTATTCAAAAAACGGGGCCAGATTGTTGAATAAAGTAATTGTTTAAAACACATAATTTTGAAATAATTGGTATTAAGTTAAAGGGCAGGATAGTTGAAGACTCAGTTTCGAGATAATTCAAGTTTTATTTGTAATAAGGTTGAGTAAAAATGGTGGATTCGAAATAATTGGAACTAAAGAAAATGTTAAGGTACAACATGCCATCATGGATAGGGACCTCTTCCCTTAGAGTCACGAAGAGATACCGACATCACGAATGATACAAACTTCCAATTCGAAAAATATGATGAAGGGATAAAGCAGAGGTAGGGCCTTATTATATAGAAAGCTATCGGAAAGGAACAGTTGATGAGTTATACCAAAAATAGGAAATGTATAATAGAAAATGAAATTCATTTAGAGGTAGATTTATATGCCTAAAATTGACAATATGTTAGCGATTCTATGGATGCTTCGTTCAGGTGAAAAAATTACTGCAAAACAGATTTCAGAAAAGTTAGAGATGAATATAAGGACTGTGTATCGTTATATTGATACGATTTCAACAAGTGGAGTACCTATTATTTCAGAACCAGGACATAATGGTGGATACACTTTAATGAACAATTTTATTGAAGCTCCTCTTTTTTTTGATTCTGAGGAGCAAACTTCACTATTTCACGCAGCTGTATTTGCAGAAGAAGCCGGATATTATGGTGGTGAGGCACTAAATAGGGCCATTTCAAAACTAAGTAACTACTCAAATAAAGAGCAGAAAACAAAGGTAAACCAACATTTAACGAGTCTTGAAGTGATCAGTCGTTCATGTTCACTTTCTATGGAACCTTTTTTGAAGGAGTTGGAGCAGACCGTAGCTGACGGGTACTCAATAAAAATTGTTTACCAAAAAAGTGGCGAAAAACAGTTTGATGATAGATTGGTAGATCCGTATAGAATGATTTATTGGAATAATAAGTGGTATGTGATTGGATTTTGTCATTTTAGAAATGATATCCGTAGTTTTAGAGTAGATCGCATTGAAAGTCTAATGCTAACCGAAAATAAGTTTAACCGGCCCGAAAATTTTTCAGCACGTGACTTTTTTATAAGAAATCTTCTTCCAGTTATAGAAGATAAGGAAGTGGGAATTTCTTTTGTTATTAGTGGGGATAAAAGTGTATTGGATGATATTTGTCTACATTGGTTTTTAGGACATTATTTACAAGAACGGACTTCAAATCGAGCCGTTTTTCTTCTTGAAAAAGATGTGATCCATACATATGTACCTTATTTACTTTTACCGTACAATCAATCTATTAAAGTGATTGAGCCAATCAGTCTAAAGAAACGACTTGTTGAAGTTCTGTCGGAATTAATAAAATTTCATGAAGTATAATCACTTCCCTGACGCTAACTGTCAGGGAAGTTTTATTATACTGGCTATATCAAATGTGATTGGAGTGTTATTGGATGCAAACAAAAAAGGTTTTTTTATATGTATTTAATACAATGTCAGACTGGGAATATGGATATTTAATTGCTGAACTAAACTCAGGAAGGTATTTCAAAAAAGATTTAGCACCTTTAAAAGTAATGACAGTAGGAGCTAATAAAGAAATGATTACGACGATGGGAGGGCTGAGCATAAAACCAGATATCTCCCTTAATGAATTTATACTTGAACGTAAAGATCTTTTAATTTTACCAGGAGGGACTACTTGGAGTGAAGACATTCATCAGCCTATCTTGGAAAAAATCGACCAGGCTTTAAAGCTTGGCACGATTGTTGCTGCAATTTGTGGCGCCATTGAGGCCCTCGCGAATAGGGGATACTTAGATACTAGAAGGCACACAAGTAATGACTTAGAATATACCAAAATGGTAAGTCCTAACTATAAAGGAGAAAGATTTTATGATTTCGGATCTGCCATATCTGATGAGAATTTAGTTACCGCATCAGGAATAGCTCCGCTGGAATTTGCCATGGAGGTACTGAAAAAAATAGATGTATTTACACCAGATACATTACATTCATGGTATAACCTAAATAAAACGCATGAACCTGAATATTTCTTCCAGTTGATGAATTCCAATTAATAAATGAAGTGACACATTGGGACGTACATCTTGAATCAATCACGTCTCTAATGATTCAAGATGTATGTATCCTTATTTCATTTAAAAGCTTGTTTTACAGTCATCTCTTTGAAGTAATTGGTATTAGAATGGAAGCGAGCAAAATGAGTTACGCAAGGAAGAAATACATTCCTACTTTGTTACGGGGGACTTATGAAGACACGATATTATTTAGGTTGGTTTAACAATTTCTTCCCAGAAACACTGGGCAGGCGGTTAGAAGAGGATATAACTGATAGGAAATCGCTTGTTATGATTAGCACGAATCCATCTACTTTTGAAGATAATGGTGCTACTGAACGCTCTTGGCTCAATCAGGCTGGCATTTTGTTTGATGACTATCATTTGATTAATTATCGAGTACATAAGGAAGAGGCTCAAGCGAAAATTCAAAATGCTTCGGTGATTTTCTTGTTGGGTGGAGATATTGTTAAGCAAAATGTTTTTTTGAAAGAATATGAGTTAGTAGGTTCCATTTTAAAAAGCAGCGCCGTTGTGATGGGAGCAAGCGCTGGTGCAATTAACATGTCCGCTAAATGGTTATGCTCGAAAAACCTTGGAAATAACGTTGAATTGAGCTCTGTTTACGAAGGGATCGGTCTTGATCCTTTTTCTGTCCTCTCTCATTTTGATCTTGAAAATAATATGGCGATGGTTCAAAACGAACTTTCTCCCCTGTCGGAAGAAATAGATATTTATGCATCAAACAAAGATTGTGCTGTACGGGTAAAGGGGAACAGTATCGACGTTTTAGGCACTGTTTATTTGATTTCTCAATCAAAGATGCGGAAATTAGATGAGACGCTCTAATAGTGTTTGAAGATGACGTGAGTAGATTATAGATTTATACTTTCTTCCTCAATCTCGGAGCAATTCAGTAATATCATAGCAGCGTAAACGTTGAAGAACGACCTTCATTAATCGGGCGTAATTCCACACTAAGGAATTACGTCTTTTCTTTCAAGAAAAGGTTGAGTAAGAGGCTTTGTTTTGAAATAAATGGAATTGAGCGATTGTGGCAGGATTGTAGAGTAAGACTTTTTAATAAAATAATAGAGGTTGGGGGTTGTATCTTGTTAAGAATTTTTTTCTGTATATATGAATTCTTTTAATGAAGATAGAAATATCAGAGTTTATCTTCCTAAGAGCTACCCTAAAGGTGAGGTTAGATATCCAGTATTATATATGCACGATGGACAAAATGTCTTTCGGGATACAGGTGCAATCGGTGGAATATCTTTATCACTTGAAGATTATTTAGATGAAAATGATTTAGAGGTTATTGTTGTAGGCATTGACCAGAATAGCGAAGAACGAGTAAATGAATATTGCCCTTGGATTAATGGGAAGTACAGCGAGAAAATATTAGGTTATCAATGTAACTTAGGTGGAAAAGGACCAAAATATGTTGATTTCATAATAGACGAATTGAAACCCTTAATTGATAACAAGTACCGCACAATAGAAGATTGTACATCAATTGGTGGTATTTCGTTAGGGGGACTCATATCTATTTATGCTGCGTGCCGATATCCTCAAATATTCAAAAAAGTTATAGCCATATCGCCAGCTTTTTGGCGTAATCAAGAAGATATAGAAGAATTGATTAAGAATTCGGACTTGTCACCAATTGAGAGTGTTTACTTAGATTGGGGCGATAAAGAAGGAAAAGGTGAAAGGATTAATCGAGTATTTTCAGATAGCAACAAAGCTGTATTTGAGATCTTGAGAGAAAAACACCATTGTAAAAGGTAAAATCATCAATGGTGGTGAACACAGTTACAAGTTTTTTAAAGAAAGAGTTCCTGAAATTTTCACCTTTTTGCAAAACTATTAATTACTCAACTTTCGGACATAGAAAAACTCAATGACCCCTTGATATAACTTGGCAAGGACTCAAACCAATGCAGTAATTGACTTTTTAATGTTTCCGTGCTTAAAGAAACTGTGCCCTTCGCCAGTGTTTCAAATAGTTCTAGTAACTGTTGTAATGCGGTAAACATATCTAGGTCTTTAACATCTTCACACATCAAGTAAAAGAGACAACCAATCGTTTTGGGATCTTGTTCATTTCTTCTGCTCCATTCAAGAAGAATATAGCGTGTGAACACTAATGTTGTGTGACTAATCATGGAATCGTAGGATCTACCTTGAAATTCTTTCGCAAGCTTCAACAATGACTTCGTGCACTTGAAGAAAGTTTCGATGTCCCAACGCATTCCGTAAATTCTTACAATTTCTTCGTCGGATAGAGTCGTATCTGTACTCAAAATGGCTAACCATTCGCTCTTCTTATTGCGATTTCTGACAAAAACAATTTTAATAGGAGTCTGCTTATCCGTTTGAAGACGTACTTGAATAGACCCTAAAAGATCCTTTTTTTGAAGGGTAGGTCGTACAAATTTAAACAATTCATCTAGCTTCAAACGTTTGTCATTGTATAGGTAGCGCTGTTTCAATCGTTTGACCATCCCGATCACAAACAATCCTTTTTCTGTAATCGATTCAATTAAAGGGGCATGTGTAAACCAGGTATCCATTAAAACATAATCAGCAACTATGCCTTTATGTAATGCGTTTTGAATAAGATTAGCTGCCACATCAGGCTTAGATTGTATAGCTTCCGCACGGCGTTTAAAACCTGAGGTTCTTTCATCGATAGTAGAATCCATTTCACAATAACGATTTTCTTTTTTCGCTGAGCTGAGGAGAGCAAAGTCTACAGGTACAAACGAAAATCCGTCTGACCAACCTAGCGTTAGCATTGAGAATCCTTTGACAAATTTATGTGTCACATGGTCATGAATGCGTGCGAGTAACTCGACCTTCTTACTGCGATTCCGTGAATAAACAGAGTCATCTAAAATAAAAACAGACACTCTGTTTGATGAAGTTAACTTTTGAAAACGTTGAGTAGTTTCAAACGAAAGAGACGATAAGAACTTACGCCAGTTAAATGTCGGCACTTTTAAAAAATCATAAATCACATCTTTACTTGGAAGATCAATGGCCTTTTTACTAAAACAAGCATGGTACCAGTTCCGGTGCTCAAAAACTAATAGAAACAATAGTTGAAAAATAGTGAGGCATGAAAATCCAAGTTTTTTTGTAATGCCAGCGTTACGTAAATGCTTACCCACATTTAATTCGGAAAAGCTGTTTTTCATAGCTTTTGACAGATGGACAAAAGACGATTTTTTCGATAACATAATGGTGACACCTTTCTTCTGTAAATTGGTTTAGTCGCCTTTATTTTACCAAAGAAATAGGTGTCTTTCTTTTTGTCTGCACATAAAAATCAAAGAAAAACAAATTTATATTGAATTTGATACCATCCACGCAGCCATTAGGCTTTAGAGTTCGTATTCAACTCTGAAAGTTGAGTTTCTTATTAAAAATTAAGTTGAGATATAAGATTTTAATTCACATAGGTGCTTTTATTGTTGGGTTTGTAATTTTAGGGTTAATACTTAATCAAATAGTTGTGTAAAATCTAAAGTTCATCGAATGATTTCTTTAAACTAAAGGGTGCGTTTCTGTAATAATCGAGACGTTTTTAAAGGAGTTGGAACTCTGAGTGATTATTGAAATTGACTTTGGTAACAATTTTATTCAATACATTTCTTGTTCAACAAAAGTTGGTAGGAAGATTAATCGAATTAGAAACGACTTTGAAACGTGGATTTTTGATGAGGAGAAGAATACAAAATATTGGACTTACGAAAATGGCGAAAAATATTGTCCAAATTACGATGCAAATGCAATTATTGATTGGTTAAACAATGTAAGATTTAAGAGAGGAATTGCGAAAGCCAAATTAATTACGAAGCCACGATTAAGCATCAAAAAGAAATTATATTTCTAAATTAATTCTCAAAGCAAAAGATTGTGAAGTCTTGTACTTAAAGTAACGGGTGCGATTGCTAAACAAGGGGAATCGCTCCTTTTTTTGGGGGAATTAAAGTTAAAATTATAGTCCCGTGTTATAGAATATATACAAATAACAACCACCAAGGGGAATAATAGATGCCTGAACCAAGTGTGAAAATACAAAAAATTTGGATTGATGATGATGATAGTTTCTTTGAACTGAATTTAGATTTCTGTACAGGTCATTGCAGCGTGAACATTGATATATATACAGATAATGAAGAACTAGAGGAATTAAGAAAGGGAGTAATCGACTTTGCGAGCTTTAAACAAGAGGAATTTATATGGGTTACTGGGGAAGAAGCAGATAATGTAAGTCATTTTCTATCTATGCGATTCTTTTTATATGGTAATCGAGGATATGTAGGAGTTGAAGTAACTGCTGATAATAAGAATACAAGCCCTTATAGTGTGCGTGCGACTTTTTTTCTTGTTACGGTCATTAGTCAAATAGATGATTTCACAAGGAAATTAGGAAGTTTTATAAAAGGCGAGATTTTTGAGTTGGAAAGCCTTATTCAATCATTTGAACATTGAGATTAAAAGTAAAAACATACTCTTTCTTATTCAAGTAACGGTGCTTGTTTTTTATTAAGAGCTTCCTACGGCTGCCCTTTTTCTTTTCTGTTATAAAACTAAGTGACCAAATTAACTCAAAGGGATAATTTTTAAAATTAGTTGGGAAGCATCGGGACGGATCTCGTGCTTCCTTTTTTTCAATTTATCTTTCATTATTCTGGGGGCTTAGTTATAGGGTAAGCGTCAAATAGTTAGTGAGCATACCCTAAGATGCGCTCACTAACTATGGAGGTGGCAAAGCGGCAAACAGCCTGTCATTAACTGGTAAGGAAGCATGAGAAGAACGAAATCGCTAATCGCGATGGCTTAAAAACATTCAAAAAACAGAAAAAACACAAAAAGAACATAAAAAAACGAAAAAGGGATGCACTTTTTATGGTATTGTTTAATCGCCAAACCAAACAATCCAAAAAAGAAAGGCATCCTTTTTCGTATGAATAGTATATCATGTAACTCTAGTAAAAAACATCCTCATTTTAACCCATTAAGCCGAGCCCCACCCTTCCTCTATTTATTCAGTGGCCACATGAAAACGAATAAATAGATGGAGGGAAATGAAATGAAAACCTATAAACAAAAAATAGAGTTGTACTTTGATTTGAAAGGAACACCTGCTTCTTCTCGAGAATCTTACTCGAGAAGAATACAGAGTTTTATCACTTATTTAAACGGGATCGATCGTTCTGTAGAAGAAATGACCATTGAAGACATTCAACACTATATTCTTCACTTAAAAAGAGACAAGCAACTCTCTCCAGGTACGATTAACAACTATATTTCGGCTATTAAACTCTTCTACACGTTTGTGCTTGAACAAGAATGGAATACGCAAAAGATTCCTCGAATGAAAAGAGAGACGAGTTTTCCCGTCATTCCACCAAAAGAAGAGATCCTTTTCCTCATCGAAAATGTCGAAAATGTGAAGCATAAAGCGATGATTATGCTTCTTTATGGCAGTGGTTTACGAGTAAGCGAGGTGGCTCAATTAAAGATACGTGATATATGTAGTCAAACGATGCGCATTCGTGTCGAAAAAGCCAAACACGATACCAGTCGATACACCATTTTATCGCAGGCAGCTCTGCACGTTCTACGTGAATATTTTAAGAGCTCCTTCGCTTCTATTCCCCTATACACCAAACGACTGGCTATTCCCTGGTCAAAATCAACAAGACCACATAAGTGTGAAAACAATCAAAAATACCTTAATTAAAACTCGAAACCGGTTAGCTTTAGATTCCCGAATTTCAGCTCATACCCTAAGGCACTGTTTTTCTACCCATTCCTTGGAAAATGGGGTTGATCCAGTTTTCATTCAACAAATGTTGGGGCATAAACGACTCCAAACCACCTTAACGTATCTTCATATGACGTCCAAAAGCTTAATGGGCGTGAAGAGTCCACTTGATCCGGACGGAGATTTGGAAGAATGACGACCGTACAAGATATCTTTCAATCCTCTTATCCATCCTATAAAGAAAAATATTCTCCCTCGATGGAACAAGCGAAAGCTGCGAAAGCCCTGATGAGATGCAGAACAGCCGCACTTGGTGGAAATGCCTATGGTTGTGGGGAATGTGGTCATACAGAAGTCCGATATAATTCCTGCCGCAATCGTCACTGCCCTTCCTGCCAAGGAGTGAATAAGGCGGTTTGGGTCGATAAGCGAAAGAAAGATATTCTAAACGCTCCTTACTTCCATGTGGTTTTTACCATGCCCGAACAACTGCATATGATCATCTATCACAATCAAAAATGACTCTATGATTTGATGTATAAATCCGTAGCTGAAACCTTAACGGAACTAGCTCAAGATGAGAAATACTTGGGGGCGCAAATTGGATTTTTCTCCGTTTTGCATACATGGGGACAAAATTTACACTTTCATCCCCATATTCATACCGTCGTCTTAGCTGGAGGGCTTTCTAAACAAAACAAATGGCGAACAACCAGTAAAAAATTCTTTATCCCAGTCAAAGTACTTTCAAAAAAGTTTCGCGGAAAATTTCTCTATTATTTGAAGCAATATCATCAACAAAATGAGCTGAAATTTTATAATGAATCCCAACGATATCAGAACCCGAACCATTTTCAAGAACTCATCGATGAGTGTTACGCACTCAATTGGTATAGCTATACCAAACGAACGTTTTCGGGTCCTTTAGCCGTGGTTGAGTACTTAGGTCGTTGCACCCATCGTATTGCGATTTCCAATCAACGAATGGTATCAACTGAAAAAGAAACCATTACAATCGCCGTAAAAGATTATAAAAAAAACAACCAAAAAAAGAAGGTGACAATGAAAACGAAGGAGTTTATTCGGCGATTTCTTATGCATGTTCTCCCGAAAGGATTTGTGAAGATTCGACATTATGGGTTACTCGCCAACCGAAATAAAAAAACCAAACTCACTCTTTGCCGAAAACTAACCAAAAGCCTTGTCTACCAACCGATTTTTGAAGGATTGAGTACGATTGAAATCGTGAGCCTTCTCTTGAAAAAAGATGTTCTTTTATGTCCGGCCTGTAAAAAAACACAATTGATGAATTCGGCGGCGGAGGGTCCTCCCTGATGTCGCCTGAACTTCATCTCTTTAAAAAGCCTCTTCAGTGGGGAGGGGGAAGTTATATCCAAAAAACCAAAATCAAGCTTTACATCATCAGAAATAGACGAAAAAAAAGACAAAACCAAGAAAAACCAAAGAGGTCAGCCGATTGAATCCCCATAGACCCTAGCCCGCGACTTCCTTCTTCTTTGGCAATCAAAAATTTTGCCGTAAGGAATACCCGATCAACACAACTAGCATTTATCCGCTAGATGTGCCTTTTTCACGCAAAACTTCCGATTGACCCCTCTGAGAACCGTCCCCGTGCTTCCAAGAACCGTCCCCGTGCTTCCATATTAAGTATATGTAAGCCAAGAACGAAACCGCTTTCGTTATCCTACTTTAATTTACCATATTCCCATCCTCATGGTGATTTTATTTTTTGAATTTTTTACGAATAATGATACTGTTTATTTGTGATGAGGTGCCGATTGAGTGGAGAATTAGTTTGAAAGATTTACTAGCATTCCATAGGCGAATAAATAAAATAAACACTGGATAAATTTAGTTAATCAACACATGTGATAAAAAATAATGAATTGAACATTTATTAAGGCTCTTTTCGTATTGATTGTTGCTATAAGAGTCGTTTCTGCTTGAAAATCGTCACTTTTTTCAAACAAACCTTTTTTTATACGAAATGGGCACCGAAATGTAGCTACTTCAAGTATATTAAGCTAATGTGAAAAGCAACAATCTTTGCGAAAACAGCCTTTATTAAATATGATATCCGCACGTTAGTGAGTATTTATTATTTTTTTAAAATGGGGAAACGTAAAGCTAATGTATACACATTTTTTTGGAGAAAGGGTTGTTACTTTGTATACTGGAAAGTTAAGAAAAATAACGTTAGCACTGTTAATATTATATACAATATTAATCTTTTATCTCTTATTTATAGGCTTTAATAGATCTTCTTATTTTGGAAGCCCTAACTTGGCATATAATCTAATACCTAAAGGAATCCCTTTGCACCTGCCAATGGGAAGGGACTTTCAAATATGGTTTTTTGAGTTAGGCAACTTTATCGCTTTTTTACCATTTGGAGTAGTTATACCACTCCTATTTCGGTGTAACTTTATTCGGTTTATCATTTTATTTCTTTTTTCTATTACAGTTTTAGAAACTTTACAAATGTTTCTTCGATTAGGTTCTTTTGATATAGATGATATTCTTGTTAATACATTAGGCGCTGCTGTAGGATTTTGGGCACAGCAATTAGTACAGCATGATCGAAATAAAGTTAATGGAATATTTAGAATTTCCCTAATAGCTTTTCTGATTTCAGTTGGGACTGTGACCATTGTAGGAAACATCAATCATTATTTAGAAAAAGGAAGTGGTGAATTCGAAGCTCTAAATGAACTAACATTAATAAATGGAGATGTACTCTGGGATGAAAGCCTATCTAGTTTTTCCTTAGGACAAAATAAGGTTACGCCACAAATAAACCTATATAGTAGAAAAAATGCAAGAAGGAATGAGTTTTCGTATCTCTTAAATGGGCAATATATTAATTTGTCAGGTTATGTCGCTATACCAGACGATATTATCAATACTGTAGGCAAAGGAAGGAGTGACATCCTTTTTATTGCAGATGGGACAGTAATATATAACATTGGATTATCAGCAAACAGAGGAGAGACCATGCGTGTTTCATTTCAAACTCCATTAGACGGTGCGAATGTGCTTACAATAAAAATTACTAACGATGAGCAAACTCAGCCAATAGATACAATTATGTGGGACATAACTCTTGAAGAACTAAATACAGGACAAAAGATTATAAATAGTATTAAAAATAGATTAAGATCATTGTACTAGCATCGTCATGTTAGAGGTGATATCTTCAGACCTTGATAATATGTCAAACAATGAACCTTCATTCAAGTGCAATGAAATCAAATAAAAAAATGCACAACTATTAATTACGCGTTAAATTGGGTAAATACATGTCATGCATTTCTTTAGAAATCAAGACAGTAAAAATAATTTACTACATTTAATTAGGTTTCCGCATTGATATTACTTTCTTAATAAGAGTAAGTTATGGAGTTTCTGTAGTCTCTGTACATTAGGAATCCCTTATTCCAGATAACTAACTGCCCTAAATCTACATAGAGCGCTTACCATTTATTCAGCAAGCACTGGATTTAACGGAACATGTATTATATGTATATTGATTACAGATTTTCTATAATTCTCATGTTATAGTTGGATTTTCAATACGACTTCCCCCCACATTATTTCACCAGTTTTCATAAAACCAAGTCTCTCATATAGTTTTATTGCATTTAAGTTTTCTGGTACTGCACTTGAATCAATTTCATAAATATGAGCCTTACTGTCCCAAGGCTTCCAAACACTAAAAAAAGGAGTACCTCCCCAAAATGTCGAAATGAGTAAGTAACGGCACCAACTCAAAGACAGGGAAGCACCGGGACGGTTCTCGTGCTTCCTTACCAGTAAATGACAGGCTATTTACCTCTTTTCCATATACATAATTAGTGATCACATCTTAGGGGGAATTTGGGAGACTAAATCAAGGAAAAGTCTTTGAAATAGATCTGGATTTAACCCGTTTAGTCGCCGTGATAGCTGAGAAATACTAATCGAATCGAGGTCGATACCTTTTTGAAGCTGATCATCTAACAGACAATCACTTAATGAATGGAGACTTTCGACTTCATGCAGCTGCGAAAAAAGCAGTAATTTAAGGAATGACTCGGTTGTCAATTTTTTCGTATAGAAATCTAATTTTAAGGTTTTCACGTTTTCTTCAAATAATGAAAGATTTATCGGAGAAATCCGTAGGGTATTTAAGTGCGAATGAGAAGTGAACATAATTTCTCTAGGGGACCCGCACTAAAAATCGTCCCTTTATTTCAAGTTTATTGAATCTTGATACTTGTTTGTAAATTTCTTGTAATTTATTTCGGTTTGATGTAAAGCCAATCCGGATTATTTTCATGTTTTGGCGGTCGCACCCATTAGCATTGCATAAAAATTTTTGAAGTTTGTCAAACGACCAAAATTCCCATATATTTCTTTTTTCTAAATCTTCAGAATCAACGTTCTTTCATTTTTTAAAAAAAAGCTGAGTGGCTATGTTCGGTAGCCCTCATCCACATTTTGTAAATTGTTATTGTTTCGTACGTTTAGAACATCGAATCGTAGGTTAGGGAATCTAAATGAATCACCTTCCCTTCCTCGAATTGCCTTACAATGAACTGAAATTCCTTCTCCCAGTCATACTTTTTTCGACCTTTTGAATCTCTTGTAGGTTTTCGAAAGAGAGAACGAATGAATACTTCTATAGGATCGAAAAGGAGGTCCTGAAGGGTTGTTTTGATATCAAGTAGTGGACCCTCATGGTGTAATTTCAATTGCAATAAAACTTGTAAGCAATACGTAATTAAAGCGATCCAAATTTGAGTATAAACGGCATTTTGACTCTTTCCATAGAACGTTTTGATTTTCAGATGTTGTTTCATCCACTTAAAAAAGGTCTCTATTTTCCAACGATAACGATACAAATTACCTACTTCTTTAGCCGATAATTCGAAACAGTTGGTTAAGAGGATGATTTCGTTTTCTTCGCTATCTTTGGTGCGAATAAGACGCAAGGAATTTTGCATTTTCGTGTCATTTTGAACATCACCTAAATAAACTTCTTGATCTTGAAAAATATGATTTTCTGGATCAGGCACACGTTCATTCAGCACTTCAACCTTGGCATTTTTCTTTAATCGGGTAATGAATCGAATACCATGATCACAAAGACGATCATACTGTTTATAATCATTGTACCCTCGATCAAATAATTGAATGGCGTCGGAATCGATTTCGATTAGTTCCTCCATTTGTGATCGATCGGAGTGTGTCGCAGGTAATAAAACAGCCTTATCCGGAACGGTGAGTTCTTTCGTTACGACCACGCGTAAATGGAGTCGAACCCCTGCCTTTGTCTTCTGGTAAGTTGCCCAAGGGTATTCACTAAAACTCATGGTCATCGTAGAGGAATCAATCACATGAAGGCGACCAATATCACGAAAAATAGGATGGTTTTTATTAACCTTTCCTTGGATCTTAAAGACAAGATGATGAAAAACCTTTTCAAACGAATCAGGAGAAAGAGAACCCTGCTTTCGAGAAAGTTGAGAAGCACCTATGGTGTCAATCTCAATAAAAAGTTGAAGTTCTTTCTTGTTTTTTGCCTTTTTCGCCAAACGATTTAAACTTCTCAATTCATTCAATTGGGCAATAACAAAGAGTTGAAAAAATCTATAGGCAGTTAACTTTTTGACATAGCGATCAACATCCGGCACGTTAATAATCTGTAAAAATTTCTTTTCGCTTAAAACATTTACTAGTTCATTTATTGTGGATTTTGTGGTATTCTTATCCATGGATTTCTCCTTATAATTAGGGATTTGGATGAGAACTACCAACCCTAATTATAAGGGGTTTTTTTTATGTCCATAAAGACTTTAAAATCCCATAAATAACAATAAAATACATTTATCTTTTTAAACCCAAAGTCTTGACAAATATCAAATCAATTAATTCAACACTAATGGGTCGCACCTTATATAGGTGTGTGGATTGAAATTGGTTATCGTTGCCAAAGAAAGAATGGATGTTAAGTCGCACCTTGTATAATCGGGTAGGCACCAAAGCAAACCTGCGAAATGTTAATTTTACTATCATTATTTAAGTAGGTGAAAACATGAAATCATCTAAGTGACATGTCAGAAACTTCCATACAATAGATTGGTTGAATGTTTTAGCAGATAGAAATATAGATTGTCTAAAAGGGTATGCTCATGCAAGGTGCAGCCGAACGCGATAGTGAAGATTTTATATGTTTTAAGGAGCTTTATGATAAAAAGTATTTTTTAACAACGAATCGTGGACTATATTACGAAACCTATAAACGCTTAATAGCTACTGCAATAACAAAAGAGATATGACATATTTGGTGCCTAGTCACTATCCTAAAAAGCTTGTTTACAGCAATTTTTCACGGTTAGATTTGAAGCCCTCTATGCTTTGGTGAAGAGGCTTTTTGGGTGCGCCTGGTATGTGAGCCCTCTGTCCCGATTAAAAAATTTTTTAATCATGGTTGTATATATCCTTCAAGAGCTCAACATTAAATGGCAAAAACCGACCAAATCAGACAAAAGGTTTGGTATAATAGAATCATTAAATAGCAAATTATTCCTAAGTTTGTTATTTTTACTGAAGGAAAGGGGGCTGTTTATTTGAAATACTGTGCAGAATGTGGTGCACCTCTGGAAAATGAACAGGCTTTTTGTCAAGCTTGTGGAACGAAGGGAGCTGAAAAAATACAACCAAGGAGGCCTATGTCTAAAAAGAAGAAGGTTTCCTTAGCAATTTTCGGAGTGTTAGTGATAGGTTTGGTTACTTCACACTTGATTGTATCCTCGATATTGAATCCATTAAAAACGGTTCAAGCAATGGACAGAGCTGTGGCTGATAATAATAGTGCATTATTTATGGAAAATGTAGAATTAGATGAGAATGCACTTATCGACCATGATCAATATCTTTCCTATATTAAGAACGCTAATTGGGAAAATGTAAGGCCACAATTGGTCGCCATTATGCAAAGTGATACTGAGTTAGATTCAATTGTAGTAGATTCATATAATAATGATTTGTTTAAGGTGAAAAAGAATTCTATTCTTGGTCTTTATAATACATATGAAATTCATGCAATACCCAATAAGATCAGGCTATCTACCAATCTGGAATCTACTTTCAGAATTAATGATGTCTCTGTAGACGTCAAGAGTGTTGAAAACCCAGTCGAACTTACAGAAGCCTATCCTGGTACTTATTCAGTAAGTGGTGAGACAACTAGTTTATTTGGTACTTTACATATTTCTGAAGAGATTCAAGTGAATAATAATAGTAATCATATATCTGATATTGAGTTGAATTTTCCTACAGAAGAGTATCATATTGCGACTAAATATCCTGGCGCCACTCTTTTTGTAAATGGGGAAAGTACAGATAAGACACTGGAGGAGCTTGTTGTATTAGGACCGTTCCCTAAGGATAAAGAAGTCACCTTGCATGCAGAGTGGACAGGCGATGATGGTGAAACGTTAATATCTGATCAAATTACACAAAATGACCAGAAGTGGGGAAGTCTCTCTTTTAGCTTCGAAGAAAAAGATTCGCAGGCTGTTGTTGATCAAAATGACAGTGGAAATACCGAAGAGAGATATTCTGAAGAGAATCAGCATGTTCTAGATTTCCGCAGTGCCTATGAAAAGGCACTAAACGCCAAGAATTTCGAATTGGTTGCTGATTATTTATTACCGGGAAGCGAAGCAGAAGAAGAACTTATAGACTATATAGGAGATCTTCAAGATAAAGAGTACTCATATGAATTCACTGAAAATAGTATTACAGAGTCAAAAAATGTGAAAGAAGATACCTTCGAAATTTCCACATTGGAAATTTTCGTTTTTACCAATCACTTGGGTGAGAAAACAGTATATCAGAAAGAAAAAATATATACGCTCATGGATTCGGATTACGGGTACAAAATTGAGAAAATCGACATCAAGGATACAGAAAGAAATCAACTTTAATGGAGGGGAATAATTAGATGTTACTTACATGTACTAAATGCTTCCACCAGCAGGAATCTGGGAAATTTTGCGGAAAGTGTGGCACGGCACTTACTTTGAAAAATGAAAACGAAACGCCACAGTCTGCTCAAGAAGAGGTTGCCGCAACGACTTACAATAATCAACAATCAAAGCAGATGAGTAATAACTTAAAAAAAGCCAAAGAAGGTGTTTCTAGGTATGGGAGTTTTGTAGTGGACGTTCTGAAACGACCTTCAGCAGCTTTGACAGGACATGACAGGAATTTTGTGAACGGATTGATTACAATTGCTGTATTCATCTTGGCATTTTCATTAAGCCTATATTTTTTAATGAATAAGATATTTAAAAGCGTGATGGGTGGATTTGGAAACTTCTTTGGGGAAGCAATGGCGCCCCAATCACTGCCTGCCTTTGACATTGTTTCACAGTTATTCATATTTTCGCTATTATTTATAGCCGGGGCGATGTTAAGTGCGTTCGCTGCCATTAAATTAATGTCTGATTCAATGACTTTTAAAGAAATGATTGGGAATTTCGGAAGTGTCATCATTCCATTTACTTCATTAAATGTTTTAGCCATCATTATGGGGTTAACAGGTTCCATTCAAATCACACTTCTTTTAATAGGGATTTCATTAATTTTCACAGTCATAGTAATGCCAGCCCTGGTTGTTTATGATCGGGCAATGAAGAGCGGTAAGCAGGTGAATTCAATCTATTTGAGTGTTGGAGCGTCTACTCTCTCCCTCTTGATTACGTACTTTATTTTCCAAACAAGCGTGTTGGGGTTCATCGAGGAGATTAGAAATATGTTGGAAATGTTCTAGGTTTGGAACAAATAGAGGATTATCTCTACTAGCAACAAGACAATTGATGTGTTTAAAACAAAAAGAGTGGGCCACTGCTTTCACTATCGTCTCCTTCTTTTAGGGACAGGTTCCTTGTCGTACCCATTTTTTGCAACAACTAGAAAGTCAAAACAAACAGAATCTTTGTATCAAGCGGAACACTCCTGATTTAGTTCCGCGGGACAAAGGTGGTACCTTCCCCTCTGACAGCTAAACAGGTGTTGTTTTTAAAACCAAAAAGAGTGAGTCACAGCTTTCATTAGTGACTCACTCTTTTTGTTGGATGAGACATGAGAGGCAATATTCTCGCGAAGAAAGAATATGCCTACTCCACTGGTACACTCGGAACACCAACGAAAACCATCACGTATTCTTACGATTCAAATTGGAAAGAAAAGCTAGAGGCGTATAATGGTTGAGTATAACTTACGACTCTATCGGTACTCCGATCTCCATTACCGGTCATACGTTCAAGTGGGAAAACGGAGACCAACATTCTAAAATGACAACACCAGACCATTCATTAAGCTTTAAGTATAATGAAGATGGCTACCGAACAGGAAAAGTGGTGGGTGGAGCCAAATCAACTTTTCAGCTTGATGAGGATAAAGTGATTTTTGAAACGAATGGCACCGATGAAATCCATTACACGTACAGCTCATCTGGCTCACCCATCAGTAGAATTAGAACGGTGAAGAATACTTCTATATTCGGAACATTCATAAGGATATTATTGGTTTGATTGACCGAGATGGAAATCAGGTGGTTTCTTATCAATAGGATGCCGGGGGAAACCAGATAGTGAATCCAATTGATACTTCTGGGGTCAATCTGGGAGAGAAGAATCCTTATCGTTATCGTGGGTATCGTTATGTTCATAAAATGCAGCTGTACTATTTGAATGCGAGATATTATCTCCCTGAGTGGGGACGTATGTTGAATGCGGATTCCTAAGGTGGTTCAACCGGTGAATTATTGAGTCATAATGGTCAGATTAGCTATGATTACGTCCACAAAATATTACCATTGTTCGCCCAAAAATTAAATAAGCAACTCCAACATATTTAGTGAGTGACAGACGGGACTGATTCACTTTTCCTTTAGCCAGTTCCAATTTTATTTGAAGGATACTTTTTTACTGTAAGAGAAGACAGCGAGGGAAATGATCAGAGCCCTTGGTTGAATGAAGTATGTCTCAAGAAGAATCAATCAAGTATTTGATTATTTTACAAGGAGATATGAGACGAATGTGACTGGAAGCAATTCTTGGTTGCGGTATGGACACGTCAAGCAGAATCAAATAATATCCAACCATTAATTTTTGTACTTTAGGTCACTAGTGTTGCATTAATTTAATGTAAATATTTAAAATACTCACAATCTTCAATTTGATTATTTTATGCAAAGAAAAAGTCCTTTATAATGGATAAAGTCAGGTGGTAACCCGTCCCAATCCACTAAAAAGGACCAAAATCATGGACAAGATTACACGAAAAACTTCATTTGGGCAATGGTTTTCTCCGATAAATTTTCAATCATTTGAAAAAGATGTGAAAACCATGCAATATAACCGTTATACTAAAAAACTAACTATGGATTCATTTCTAAAACTTATGCTTTTTGCACAAGTAAAACAATCTGATAGCCTTTACGATTTGAGGGATGCTCTAATTGATGACGACTTTCAGCAAGGCGTCAACATAGAGTCCATCAGGGAAGCACCAGGGGAAGCACCGGGACGGTTCTCATGCTTCCTTACCAGTAAATGACAGGATATTCACCTCTTTTCCACCTACATAATTAGTGATCACATCTTAGGGTGAGCTCACTAATTATGTAGGTGACATTTTTGAATGGTTCATTATCGAAAGGTTTTGGAATTACATGATGAGGGGAAGCTCCGTGTGTATCCGTCAAGTAGAATTAAACAGTTTCCTTGTTCTATATCGGAGACCAAGTTTCTTGGACGCCGATATAGCAGGCAGCATTCCTTCAACAGGCTGAATGCCTCTATCCAGCGATAGAGCACCGATAAAAGCATCGTCTTCAGAGATCTTCACATGGATTTCCTTCATACTTAGGAGCACCCCGAGAGCCATCGGCAGATCAAACAACGGTCCGTTTTTCTTTTGCTCAGCTGGAGATAGATTAATGATGATCTTTTGGTCGGTAAGGGAGTGCTTCATGGAATGAAGCGCCGCCGCTGCTCTCTCCTTCGATTCTTTGACGGAAGCATCGGGCAAACCTACAATCACTATGTACTCCTTCCCTTCCATAGCTTGCACTTCCACCTTGACGCGATATCCTTCAAGGTATTTAAGACTAATACTGGAAATTTTGGCAGACAAGAATTTCACTCTATCGTTTTATGTTCTTTTTATATTCAATGAAACTTCTATAACTTTCTGCAAAAGGCTCTTGAAAGTAGGGTTGCGTTTTAGATGGGTGGATAAGGGGATTATCAATGTGGCTATATAGGAAGGGTAGCTACTCCAGGGATAATGGACCAGATTCTTCACCATCTTCTCCTCCAGAGGATTAGGGTGGATATATCTGCTGACTTTGAGAAAAGAGTGGCTCGATTCAATCAACTCCGATCCATATATTCCTTGAAAAAGGTGGCCGCCCGTATGCAAACATCGATTAAGGTAAATGGCATATCGTGAGTGGAGTTCTTTCATAATGTCTTTGATGTGATGCTGGGTGGTTTCAATTTGAAGGTGTATATGGTTAGTCATCAAACAGTAGGAATGCAATACAAAAGGGCACATTTCGCGGACATCTTCGAGGATCGCTAAATACATGAGGTAATCTTCCTCCCTGTGAAAAAGGGCAATTTGCCGGTTTCCCCGGGCTGTAATATGATTTATAGCACCAGGATACCAAACTCTTTTCTTCCTTGACATAAACTCCTCCTATTATTTCTTCTACCAGGAAGATACGTCCCTTAAATTAATATATACTCAATCAAACCAACACGCCAAAGCACCAAAATAAGAACTTCACTTTAATACTTTAAAGTACTTGAGTGATACCCGCTATCAATACCCAAAAATACCACCTATATAATTAGTGAGCTCACCCTAAGATGTGATCACTAATTATATAGGTGGAAAAGAGGTGAAAAGCCTGTCATTTACTGGAAAAGAAGCGTGAGAACCGTCCCGGTGCTTCCCTATTCGGTTCTAACAGGAATTATACAATAGGAATCGAGGCTTTGGGTAGGATGCTGCAAGGGTTCAATTAAATGATATAATAGAGGAGAAATTTGCGATCTGCCCACTACTAAATTAGCGAAAAAATTTTATATCTAGTTAATATCAATAGTAGTTTTCATTCCTTGTTTTTTGGATGAAAAGGGAATACCGTTCTTAGTGTACTCGTCTAAAAAATAAGGAGGGAACGAAATGAATTTTAATATTAGTGAAGCTATGGAAATTTTGGAACGTACACCTCAATCATTAAAGTATTTGTTAAGCGGATTATCGGAAGAATGGCTGGAAACAAATGAGGGTGAAGGCACATGGACAGTCATAGAAGTCATCGATCACTTAATAGAAGCTGAAAAAACGAACTGGATTCCAAGGATTGAAATGATTCTTAATGAGGATTCTGACAGTGTTTTCCCTCCATTTGATCGATTTAGTCACCTGAAGGATCATCTTGAAAGTACCTTGGAGCAGAAATTCATGAAATTTAAAGCTCTTCGAAAGCGGAATCTACAGGTTCTGAAAGAATTAATCGATCAAGAGATAAATTTTGAACACAGGGCCATCCATCCGGCTTTGGGTGTGGTGACATTAAGAGAATTGCTTTCTACGTGGGTGGTCCATGATTTAACACATACGTCACAAATTGTACGCGTTATGGCAATGAGGTACAGTGATGATGTGGGTCCGTGGAAAGAGTATCTTCGTATTTTAAAGTAAGGCTGTTCTTGTTTAATTTTGTAACAAAAAGCGTCTAAACATGATAGAAAAAGGTTCCATAGTCTATTAATAAAAGGCTGTTTTCGCAAAGATTGTGGCTTTTCGAATTAGCTCTCAATTCGTGATGAAAATTGACTTCGGGCATCTTTTCGCATCATTTTTAACACGGAATGAGGAATGAAATTAGTGTTTCCATCCTTTTTTGTATGCTACAGCAACAAAGTATGCGAAAAGAGCCTAATAAAAGGATAAATATGCTGATCCGAAAAGAAACAATTCACTAAGAAAACACCCTAGCGAAATGAGGTGGGAATGTGCGGACCTCCATAAGAGATTTTATGAAAGAAGATTGGGATATAGTCAAACATATATACGCATTAGGGATCGCCACCGGAAATGCGACGTTTGAACATAGCGTACCAACCTACGAAAAATGGATTTCCAGTGGAGTTCCCAGCTGTATCCTTGTTGCTTGCCGTGAAAAGGAAGTAATTGGCTGGTGCAAATTAACGCAAACATCGAATCGATATGTTTATAGAGGTGTAGGGGAAGTAAGCGTTTATGTTCATCCAAGTGAGTCGGGGAAGGGAATAGGGGATATCTTATTGAAAGAACTTATTAAAAGGTCCGAAAACAATGGGTTTTGGACCTTAACCGCAGGTATCTTCCCTGAAAACGTGTCAAGTATCCGCCTACATAAGAAGCATGGTTTTGAAGAATTAGGTATTCGGAAAAAAATAGGAAAAATGCAAAACGGAACATGGAGAGACGTATTACAACTAGAAAGAAGATGTGAAATGTAATCGCCTTGTAGATGGATTGTTTCATTCTTGATGGGTCCTCCTCCAGTCGTTTTAACGGAATAATAGTATGGTCAAAGGGGTGCCGGCGGGACAGTTATTCGGGCTCCTTTTCATAATGGAGAGATAGGCTTGTCCCTGCCAACTCATTGAAAGAGCCATCACTCAAACTTAATGAGTAGTGGCTTTATTATTTTTTGTACTCGAGCCAAGGGGTTCCTTGGTTTCCTTATCTTATGATGGTGTTTTTTCTTTTTGGAAAGAATGTTAAAATTAAGCATCTTGAATTCACATCTTACCTATAAGTCAGGAGATAGTCTATGATTGCTCGTATTTTTTTCTTTTTCATTCTTTTTCTTTTTTTGCTAACAGCTGTTTTTAATAAAGGCCTATTTTTTGATCATGACTTTTATTCTGTTCAGCTTATTATATTTATTGTATTCATCATTACTTATATCTACTTCGCTCTCCAAAAAAAGCTAACTCTGTACAGGTATCACTTTCTTATCCTCCTTTTACCAATTGTGTTGGCGTTATCTTCTTTTCAAGCAGTTACGCCACTAGGAGCCATTCATGAACTGTTAAGATGGACTGCTTATAGTTGCTTCTTTATGTTAGTTTCTCTTTATTCGGAAAATATGGGAAAACAATCGCTTGCCTATATTCTGACAGGAACGGGTTTTATCCTTGCGATTGCATCTCTCGCGGGGTATTTTGACATTTTCCCGCTTCAAGATGGAGTGGTAGCGGGAAGACTCGCTGGTCCGCTTCAATATCCAAACACATGTGCAGTGCTCCTTGGTATGCTCCTTCTATTTCAACTCTCCCTATTAGTGGGAAATGTTCAGACGAAAGCAAACGCTTTGTATCATGGGTATCCAATCATAGCGCTATTCACTTCGCTTCTTTTCACAGAATCCAAAGGCGTGTTGTTACTTTTGCCGGTTGCTTGGTACGTAGGACTGCTGTTATTAAAGGTGGAACAGAGACCTTTATATTTATTTTATTCTGTTCTCTCTCTTATATTTAGTAGTGGCTTGTATTTCGTTACGAGCCCAATCATATTCTTTATTGGACTCCTTTCCTTTAGTGGTATTTATGTGTGGATTGTGCTGAAAAAGGAACAACTATCTAAAGGAAGAAAAGCGTTTGAGCGAATTTCTCCAAAAAAGAGCGTCGCATGCTTGCTTTATCTTTTTTTACCTCTTTTATTTATCCTTTTTCTTCTGGATATCGCATTCCAGGGATTGGTCTATTCTATGCTCCCGATTACTATCTCCTTGGATACATTTACGGAAAGATTAATTATCGCAAGAGATGCTTTAGTTGCAAGTAAAGATGCCTTTTGGCTAGGGTATGGGGGAAGTGGATGGAGTGTTATTTATACTAAATATCAGTCCCTGCCCTATCAAACAAACTCAATACACAACGGCTATATGGAATGGTTGATTAATACAGGAATAGTTGGCTTTCTTCTTTTTATTGGTGTGTTCGGTTTTTATTTTTATAAACTCTTTCAGTCGAGAAAAAAAGATAGTGAAGAGATGCGATTAGGTGTCATTGTGGCGCTATTGTTAGTATTTCTGCATAGCGTGATTGATTTTAACTTTTCGTTTGGTGTCATATGGTTTTACGTTTTACTTCTTTTTGCGATGGGACTTCCTCTAGAGACTAATGTGATTAATAAACGAAGCTTTTTACGAATAGCGTTGCTTTTTCAAGCTGTGGTCGTGCTTATAGGTCTAATGTATTCTTACCGGTTTATGAAATCGAACGAAGTATACCAACAAGTGTCCACCGTAAAAAATATAGCTATGCAAGAAGAGTATGTTCAGACTGCCATTGAAAACAATCCCTATGATATTGAGAAGTGGAACACACTCGGAAAATTACGAGTAAAACAATCCACTGAGATAAACCCCTCGATAGTAAATGTAATAGAAGAAATGAATAACCTAGAACCGTATTCGGCACAGGTTCATTTCTATTCGATTCAACTACTAGAAGCGATAGGGAGGCTAGAAGAAGCCAGTATTATTGCTAAGCAGGGGATTTCTTCAGATAGATATAGTACGGTGTTAAGGAACAAGGAGTTGCAATTGAAAACCGATCTGGCAGTGTATTTGCATCAGGCGGGGAAAGGGGAAGAAGCTAAACTTAAGGCTAATGAAGCTTTATCCTCATATATTCTATATGAACAAGAAGTAAAAAACGTTAAGGAAAAGTTGCCAAATACACATTTTAATAGCCGTCAGTTTGACATCACGAGGTCGGCCCAATTCTCTGCGGCTCTTTCTGCATACTTGATAAAAAAAGATGAGAAAGTATTGGATCTATTGGGTGAGATACGAAAGAACCAGCAAGATGTACAGAACAATTCAGAAGCTGCTTTGGCGTATGTAACTAATCAATCACTAGGAAATCATGAAGCAGCAAAATCTATTTGGGATGCGTATGAAATCAATGCGCAATTCGTCTCGTTAGTGGAAGAACTGAAACTAATTAGAAATTAATGGATTTCTTGAAATTACCTATTAATAGAAAATGAATATGGTATAATAATACTCGGAAAATCGCAAATTTTATCAAAAAAATAGGTGTAAATACTTATGGGTATCTACCTAATCACAAAGGAGAATTGGATGAGAAACAAAAAAATTATTGGTTTTATGCTTGCACTTATTTTAATCATATCCGTGAGTGTACCAACACTTGCAGCTGGACTATTTGAGGATGACAACTTAGAAAAAACTGTTCGAGATTACTTAGGGAATCTTGAAGAAGACGAAGTAATTACGAAGGAGATGTTAACTGATCTATATACACTTAGAAAAACGGAATCAGATAACAAGATTAAAAGTCTTTCGGGATTGGAACACGCAACCAACTTATCAAATATTTACCTCCCAGGAAATAAGATTTCCGATTTAAGTCCTATTCGTGATCTAGAATACTTGTATGGAATTGGATTTCCAGATAACAACATTACAGATATCTCTGCGCTAGCTAACTGGAGCCCACCCTTAATTGGTAGTCTTAGCTTAAGAGGTAACGAGATTTCAGATATTTCTCCGCTATCGTCCATAACAGTAACAGGTCAGGTATACCTGGATTTTTATAATAATCAATTAGAAGATATTACGCCATTAAAAAATATAACGAAAATTTCACGAATCAATGCAGGTAATAATCGAATTAGCGATATCTCTGGTTTGCAAAATAAACCATTGCTACAAGTGGTAACATTAGAAGATAATTTGATCACTGACATATCACCGTTAAGTCAATTAGCGCAACAAGATTTTACACAATTGAGGTTGGCAAATAACTATATTAGTGACATTACAGCGTTAAAAGATATTAAAGATGGATCTATTTTCTTAAAGGGCAACCCACTAAACCGAGAAGCGGAAGGGATTATTAATACGTTAACCAATAGAGGTGTTTACGTGGAATACGATCCGATTGACTCTCGTCATGTATCTCGTACGTACGGGGGAACTCGTTATGACACCGCAGCTCAAATCGCTCAGTCTGGATGGGATTCTTCTGACAATGTTGTAATTACAAAAGGATCGGATTTCCCAGATTCCCTTGCTGGAGCCTCATTAGCATACCAACTAGATGCACCAATCTTATTAACACAAAGTAACAAACTAAATGATTCTGCTAAGAACGAAATCACTCGTTTAAACGCGAAGAAAGCGATTATATTAGGCGGAACAAGTGCAATTTCCCCTCAAGTCCAAGAAGACTTAAGAGCCATGGGATTAGAAACAGAGCGAATTGCAGGTGCTAGTCGATATGAGACTGCCGTTAACATCGCGAAAAAATTAGAAGGTAATGCAGATACGGCTATCTTAACATATGGGTATAACTTCCCGGATGCCCTTGCGGTGGCACCGTATGCGGCACAAAACAGCGTGCCGATTTTGTTAACGAACAAAAATAATATTCGAGCTGAAACAAAAGAATTACTAAAGAATTACTCTAATATCATTGTCATTGGCGGTACGAGTGCAATCAGTGATGAAGCGATTAAAGGATTACCCAATGTTACACGAATTGGTGGTGCAAACCGCTTCGACACAACTGCACAAATCATCCAAACGTTAAATATGAACTCCACGAAAGCATTTGTGGCGAATGGAAGAGGATTTGCAGATGCCTTAACTGGATCTGTATTAGCAGCAAAACAAAATGCTCCATTATTATTAGTGGAACAAAATAAAGTTCCGACTGAGATTCTACGTCTAATGCATGATCAAAAAATGACGGACTTAGTTATTTTTGGTGGTACAAACGCGGTTAATTCAACTGTATTCGACACGATTGAAAATTAATTCAAAGGGGCCGGGGGGACAGTTCCTCTGGCTCCTTTTCATAATGGGGAGATAGGTCGACAGATAGCTTGTCCTTGCCAACTCATTGTAAGAGCCAAGGGGGTAGGTACCTTGGTTCCTTAGCAAGTTTAAATTCAAATAGGGGTACAGATCACTGTCCCCCTACGTTATTTGATAAATAATCGCTTCTCTCAAATACAAAAAACAATAACTTAATAGCATCAGAAACAATCCACAATCAGAACTTTTATCTCAAAATCATACCGGAGGAACCGTGCCCCTGGCCACCTGGCCAAAATTTCACTTCCAATACTCATTCAGTTCGATAATAGTTTCGATTGGTAATGCTTTTTCTCCACCTAACGCGATAAATATTTTGATTTCGTCCTTATGGTCACTAATAATATCCGTTGTTTCTTTTGCTGGTGTAGTGCTAGTTAAGATAAGAGGATTATTATATTGAACCGCCAAAGCAGAGCCCGCTAATGCGTCAGGGAAATTCTGTCCTGTCGTGATAAATAGGTCTTCCATATTGATATCAGATTGAAAATATTTGATGATTTGTTTATTTGTATCATAGCGATTAATACCACTAATTCGTACATTTCCAGTAAAGGTATTTTTAACCGTCTCCCCAATAACAGCCTTTCCACCAATCACATACGTCTTCTGTACAGGAGATTTTTTCAAATAATCTGATACAACAGCAGGGGTTTTTTCCTTATCTGTTAATAGAATCGGCATTCCTTTCGAGGCAGCAATCGGGGCTATCGACAAGGCATCAGCAAAGCCTTTACCTGTTGCTACAACCACTTCACCATCGTGACCAACTTCCTCAGCAATTTTTACTGCCGTTTCATAACGATCTTGTCCAGAAATACGCTTGACATTTATCCCTAACTTCTCCAAATCATTTTCCACAGCTTCTGTAATCACACTTTTTCCACCAACAATAATGATATCTTTTACACCTAGTCGATCCAACTCACCCTTTACAGAGGAAGGAAGCGAATTTTTATTCGTTAACAATAAAGGTGCATCATGCTTTTGGGCAAGTGGCGTAGCGCTTAAGGCATCTGGGAAATTCTCACCTGTAGCTAAAATTGCATGCGTGGATGATTCCCAACCCAGCTCAGAAATATTGACTGCCGTTTCGTAACGATCCATACCACTTAAACGTAAATATGGGACAGATAAACTGATTGTAAATACATACTCATCATACATTTCATCTCCCTTCCCAACAGAAATATAATACTTGCCAGGTTCAAGGTACTCTTCAAAATAGCTCAAGTAATTGCCTTCATCATCTTGATAAAACTCAGCTTCTAGCAAGAAGGAGCCTTCTTCTTGTTCACTGTCATCATGCAAACTGAATTTAACAGTATCTCCCAGTCCAACTGAAGGATTTACAGACATTCCTTGTAATGAAACATACCCTTCTTTTTCAACAGTAAAAGAATATACATCCTGGTCATCTAATGTTTTTTCACCGTTAACAAAATCTCCTAATTGAATTTGATTTGCCGATGCTCTAGTATCATTTTTTTCCTCTTCCAAAAACAAAGGCCCTGAAAATGGATTATTCTTCGTTGTATACCCTTGTAAACCTACACTTTCCTCTCCATTTGCTACCCCTGGTAAAAAGGATAAGGCTAAAACCGTACTTAATGCAAAACCTGTCAATTTCTTCATTTTCTAGTCCCCTATTCACTTAAAATGTCATTCTATGTCTATTATACTTCAACCTTACAAAAAAATGGGTTTGTTTTTGCTTCTTCGCTATTTAGTATTTAGTTCATGAGCCAAGGGGACAGTCCCTCTGGCTCCTTTTCATAATGGGGAGACAGAGGGACAGGTAGCTTGTCCCTGCCAATTCATTTTAAAAGCAACCACTCAAACTTAACGAGTGGTGGTTCTATTGTATTTAGCACCTATATATTTCATAGATCAGTGAAAACAAACTCGATTTGAACGTCTGAATCTTTGTTCGCAGGGACGCCCAGAATGAGTTGTTAAGGTGATCGGGAAGTGGATACACAGTCTATAGATGGTAAAGTGTGAATTGTATACATGATAGGGGACGGACGAAGGAACCCTGCGGAAGGTTCTTACAGGGGCCAATCGGAAGTTGTGACTTTGTTTATTTTTCGGAGATTCTCTCAAATGCACTAGTGTTGCATAAATAATTAAAGAAAATTCAATCTATTCATTCTTTAAGATTTGAGCCAAAAAAGGAAACACTCCAATAAAGGTGGTTCCATCCACTTGGATTTTATTTACAATTAGACTTTAGTGACAACGACAGTTCTTTTGTTAGGGTACAGCTTTTCCTTCTATTTTTCGAATCCAGATGCGTGCTGGCTTTCAAATTGCGCAAGCACATGCAAAAAATACACAATTAGTGCGGTGAATACTTGATTATGAATCGCCCATTCACTTTGACCGTAGAATTTTTTGATGTTCAAATGTGGTTTGATCCACTTTAGTAAGGTCACAGTGACGCCCCGAATTATTCCTACTTCTAGATGTATTTGTTGTAAAATGGACCACTTGTATTTTAAACTCCAATAGACATTGTTGGTGGGTTCTTATTCAAAAGATGGATACTTTACTTGGGGATAAGGTAGAGAGGGAACGGAAGAGAGTTTGTTGAATTGAAAGAATGAAGTATGTCTCAAAGAATTCAATCAAACGTTTGCATACCGGAGGAACCGTCCCCTTGGTCTTCCCTTGGTCTTCGGTTGAATAGTTACTTTATGTTAGGAACAGAGGGGACTGTCCCTCTGTTCCTTTCACAAAAAGAGGCCAGTTGACCCGGCCTCTTTTTGCTTACTTCAATTTAATTTGGACTGACTTGCTTTCTTGGGTAGGGATGGTTTTTGGTTTACTTTTTTGTAATGCAGTCCTCTTTACTGAACTTGTAACATTGTGTATCATATCCCCCACATCATGTGCAGACTCGATTAAAGGGTCAACAGCCTCCATTTTCTCTTTTACATCAACAGAAATTTGGTTGGCTGTATGAATCAGTCCTTCTGCTTCATCTGTAATACCGTTCACGGCTGTCCGGGCGTCAGACAACGTCTTTTTCGTTTCAGCAAGTGTTGTCATTACTTGTCTTAAGGTCAAAATCAAAAAGATGATTAGAATGGTGAACGCACCGGCTGCAATAGCAGCACTCCACTCAATCATTAAGATCAGCTCCCTTCGTTTAATCTAAGTCTATGAAAATGGAGGCTCAGACATTCCTTTTTCAGGGGAATTAAGGGGACGGGTTCGGCTGCTTCATTGGTTTTGAGATTTTGAAGATCTTGGATTTAGTGAATAAGGGACAGTATATTCGCGAGATTACACCCAGGTTAAATTGTATTAAGCGATACGTCTAGATTATTCATGATTTTTAAAAAAACTATCTCAACAAAATCTAATCAAACGTTTGATTAGCTACTTGGGCTATGAGAAATAATCTGTGAAAAAGCGAGTTGTATCAAGGGTATAGGAGAAGGTAGTCTGTCTCAAAAGGGAATTAATCAAACGTTTGATTAGTTGACTTGTAGATCTGAGACGGGTGTGCGATGGAGCAGTGAATTGTAGAAAATCGAAGGGGAAGAGGTGTGTCTCAATAGAATTCAATCAAACGTTTGATTAGCTACTTGGGTTATGAGATGGAATTTGTGGAAAAGCGAGTTGTATCAAGGGTATAGGAGAAGGTAGTCTGTCTCAAAAGGGAATTAATCAAACGTTTGATTAGTTGACTTGTAGATCTGAGACGGGTGTGCGATGGAGCAGTGAATTGTAGAAAATCGAAGGGGAAGAGGTGTGTCTCAATAGAATTCAATCAAACGTTTGATTAGCTACTTTGGCTATGAGATGGAAACTGTGGAAAAGTGAGTTGTATCAAGGGTATAGGAGAAGGTGGTCTGTCTCAAAAGGGAATTAATCAAACGTTTGATTAGTTGACTTGTAGATCTGAGACGGGTGTGCGATGGAGCAGTGAATTGTAGAAAATCGAAGGGGAAGAGGTGTGTCTCAATAGAATTCAATCAAACGTTTGATTAGCTACTTGGGCTACGAGATAGAATCTGTGAAAAAGCGAGTTGTATCAAGGGTATAGGGGGAGGAAGTCTGTCTCAAAAGGGAATTAATCAAATGTTTGATTAGTCTACTTGTAGATCTGAGATGGGTGTGCGATGGAGCAGTGAATTGTAGAAAATCGAAGGGGAAGAGGTGTGTCTCAATAGAATTCAATCAAACGTTTGATTAGCTACTTGGGCTATGAGATGGAAACTGTGGAAAAGTGAGTTGTATCAAGGGTATAGGAGAAGGTGGTCTGTCTCAAAAGGGAATTAATCAAACGTTTGATTAGTTGACTTGTAGATCTGAGACGGGTGTGCGATGGATCAGTGAATTGTAGATAATCGAGAGAGTATGGGGACAGGTACCTCTTCGCATATTTCAAAAAAGGTTCAAAATCGAAACTGATGAAATTTGAGTATCTCATTTGTTTGTTCATCGCTGATCTATCTGAATCTATTAAACCAATGCTTTATGTGGATGGTTGCTTGGAAGGGAAATCTGCCTCCTGTGCCATAACTGGGATGAGAATATATCATGAAACCTAGAATGTATAAGGTTTTCCTGAAAAAGAAAAATAGTAAGGAATTTATAGTTGAAAGAGTGAGTCACTACAAACACTAGTGACTCACTCTTTTTATATGGCTGTTTTTGCAAAGATTGTTGCTTTTTGAACCAGTCTACAAAGGTTAATATAGCTTTGTTTCGGTGCATCTTTTCGCCTGTTTTTGATGGAAATCAACAGTGAAATGGAGGATTTGATCTAAAATTAGATGAAATAGCAACAATGTATACGAATGCGACGAGGTACATGTCCCCTAACCCCTGCCTTTTCTCTGTATTATCCAGAAGAAGCTTCCTTTGGTCTTTTGTTCTTCGGCTAAGTCTGTGTCTTACCCTGTTTTTCAGGTTGAAAACGAAGAGGGATCCTACCACTTTGAAAATATAATTGACAGAATTAATTTTTTATATTAAACTCCGTGTAACCGGTTACATATGTTTTGCTAGACGTTTTTATAACCGGTTACATTAAAGGTTACTTGAGAAAAGATGGGAGAGACCTCCAAGATGGTCACAATTAAAGATGTAGCAAAAGAAGCTCAGGTCTCGGTAGCAACTGTTTCGAGAGTGCTGAATAATCAAGGGTATGTTCATGAAGATACAAAGCTTAAGGTTGAAAATGTGATTCAGCGTTTAAAGTACCGACCAAATAATGTGGCGAGAAGCTTATTTAAAAAAAAATCCAAAATGATTGGATTTATTGTTCCTGATATTATGAATCCATATTTTCCCCAATTAGTACGAGCGGTAGAAGATGTGACAAATAAAGCAGAATACACAACATTTCTCTGCAATAGTGATGAAGATTTAAAAAAAGAACTGATGTATTTAGAAAAAATGCAGGAAAATTACATTGATGGTGTCATCATTGTGTCGAATACGTTGGAGCTCAAGCATATTGAAGGATTGCAAATGCCAATGGTTGCACTTGATCGCTTTTTCCATCAAAGCATTCCTTCTGTTACGATTGATAATTACCATGAGGCTCGGAAGGCTGTTCGCTATTTGTTAGAAAATGGCTGTAAACGAGTTGCTCATATACAAGGCCCGGAGGATATTGAAAACTCTATTCTTAGAAAAAAAGCATATGAAGATGAAATGAACGAACAAAAGCTTCCTATTATCATATGCAACGGAGATTATGATTTAAAAGGTTCGGAGAAGGCTCTTCTAGAGTTGCTTAAGTCCTATCCCACCATTGATGGCGTTTTCGCAGGAAATGATGTGATGGCAGTAGGTGCTTTGAAAGCCGCGAGTAGGTTAAAATTACACGTTCCTGAGGATTTATCGATTGTTGGTTTTGATGGAATTGAATTGACTGAAACCGTGTCCCCAGAGATTACAACGATGGCACAGCCAATTTATGAAATGGGCAAAAAGGCAGCGACCATGCTTCTAGAATTGATTGATGGAAAGAAATTAGAAGATGTCCATATGGTTTTCAATACAGAACTTATGAAACGTGAAACAACCGAATAGGAGGGGAGTTAGAACATGATTACCGTTTTAGGCAGTATTAATATGGACCTAGTGACCGTGACCAGCAGAGATCCTAATCTTGGAGAAACTATTATGGGTGACCGTTTCTCCACGATTCCCGGAGGAAAGGGAGCCAACCAAGCAGTAGCGGCCGCAAAATTGGGTTCTCATGTGCAAATGATTGGTCGAGTAGGATCAGATCTTTTTGGAGAAGAGTATATGGAGCATTTTAAGAAGCAAGGGATATCGACGGAATATGTGGAACCGGTTACAGGTGGAACAACAGGTATAGCTTCCATTACGGTTTACGAAGGTGATAATAAAATTATTGTCGTACCAGGGGCAAACAAGTACCTTACTCCAGAAGTGGTAGCTGAACATGAAGAGGTCATTCTTAATAGTGATTGGCTCCTTCTTCAACTAGAAATTCCGCCAGAAAGTGTTGAAATGGCGTTGGAGATTGCATATAAAGGAGGAGTGAAGGTGATTTTAAATCCTGCCCCGTTTGCTTCGCTACCTAAAAAATGGATTAAGCTGGCAACCTACTTAACACCAAATGAATATGAAGCAGCCCAGCTCTTCAACCTTTATGAACATGATGCAGAATGTTTTGCTCTATTAAAAGAAAAGATTGTAATCACAAAAGGATCTCAAGGTGTCATGATTTATGAAGGAGATCAAGAGGTGCTCATTCCAACCTTAAAGGTAGAGGCGGTTGATTCAACAGGAGCAGGTGATACCTTTAACGGGGCACTAGCTGTCGGACTTTCGGAAGGTATGACGCTAAAAGAAGCTTGTTATTTTGCTGCAAGAGCTGCAGCCCTTTCCGTTACGAAATTTGGAGCTCAATCAGGAATGCCTAATCGAGCGGACCTAGAGACAAATTAAAGAAACATTCGAATCCGAGGTGAGAAAAAATGAAAAAGAACGGTATATTAAATAGCGAGATTTCTAAGGTGCTTAGTGATATGGGACATACTGACTTTATAGTTATTGCTGATTGTGGATTACCAATTCCTGATGGAGTCAAGAAGGTGGATTTGGCTATCAAACTAGGAAATCCTTCTTTTTTAGATGTATTATCTGAAATTGAGCTAGATATGGAAATTGAATCGGTTACTTTGGCTTCAGAAATCATTGAATATAATGGAGCGTTAGAAAAGGAATTACAGAGCAAGTTCTCTTCTATTAAGTTTGTTTCTCATGATGAGTTTAAGACTGAGACACAAAAAGCAAAAGCGATTATTCGTACTGGAGAGGCAACTCCGTATGCGAATATCATTCTGCATTCGGGAGTGATTTTCTAATGACTAGGGCTCCAATAGTAGAGATGGAAAACATTCATAAATCTTTTTTCCATGTAGAAGTACTAAAAGGGGTAAACTTTGAATTATTTTCCGGTGAAATACACGCCTTGATGGGGGAAAATGGAGCAGGGAAATCGACTATGGTGAAGATTCTTACGGGTATACATAAGCGCAATCAAGGAGAGATTCACTATAAAGGAAAGCTAGTAGAATATCAATCTCCTAAAGAAGCAGAAAAAGAGGGAATCGCTGTTATTCATCAAGAGCTTAATATCATTCCTTATTTGACAGTAGCAGAAAATATGTTTCTTGGTAAGGAACTAAAACGAAGCCCATTTGGCATCTTAAAAACAAAGGAAATGAACGAAAAAACGAAGGAATATCTAAATCGATTAGGGATCAATATTGAACCGACAATGCTTGCGGGTAAGTTGTCGGTTGGACAGCAGCAAATGATAGAAATTGCCAGAGCCATTGCTGCTGATACGGAGGTCCTGATTATGGATGAACCAACTGCCGCCTTAACAGATAGAGAAATAGATTCACTTTTCACCGTTATTCAAGGACTTCGAAAGGAAGGAGTCGCTATTGTCTACATCTCTCATCGAATGGAGGAGATCTTCAAGATATGTGACCGAATTACCGTTCTGAGGGATGGTCAATCGATTGGAACAAGAGTGACGAATCAAACAAATTTTGAAGAAATCGTCAAAATGATGGTAGGTCGGGAGTTAGGAGAGCGGTTCCCTGAACGAAAACCTAGCATCTCAAAGGATCGATTTCAAGTAGAAAATCTAAGTCATGAACATGTATTTAATAATGTATCCTTCACTGTTAAAGAAGGGGAAATACTTGGAGTCGCGGGTTTAATGGGTGCTGGCAGGACGGAAATTATGGAGACGATTTTTGGGGTGAGAAAGAAGTCTGCTGGCCGGATTTTACTAGATGGGCATGAACTCCATATCCGCAAACCTGATCAAGCCATCTCAGCAGGAATCGGATTTATCACTGAGGATCGCAAGGATGAAGGATTGGTACTGAATCTATCGGTTCGAGAAAATCTTGCTCTCACCAATTTGAAAGCGTTATCAAAGTTTAGTGTGGTTCAAAAAAAGAAAGAAAAACAATGGACCGAAGAGATGATCCAAAAACTTCGTATAAAAACATCTGGTTCAGAACAAGAAGTGAAATCTCTTAGCGGAGGTAATCAGCAAAAGGTTGTCTTTGGGAAATGGCTTGGAAGAGAACCGAAGCTCTTAATCCTTGACGAACCTACAAGAGGAGTAGACGTGGGAGCTAAGAAAGAAATCTATTCCATCATGAATGAGCTAACGGGAAAAGGTTTTTCAATTATTATGGTTTCATCGGAATTACCGGAAATTCTCGGAATGTCAGACCGAATCATGGTCATCCACGAAGGAAAAGTAACAGCAATCATGAACAAAGCAGATGCGAATCAAGAAAAAATTATGGAAGCTGCAACAGGGGGGACGCTAGTATGAACAGAGTAACCAAAAGTTTAGGTAGTCTTCAAAAATTAGGACCCGTTTTAGGCCTCATCGTCATAACCATTATATTATCCATTATGAGTCCCAACTTCTTTACAGTAGACAATTTATTCAATGTGTTACGCCAAGTGTCAGTAAACGCCTTAATCGCATTTGGAATGACGTTCATCATTCTAACTGGTGGAATTGATTTATCCGTTGGGTCGATATTAGCACTTGCTTCAGCTACTACTGCAGGTTTACTTGCTAGTGGAATGGACCCGGTACTTGCTGTTCTAATCGGCTTACTTGCAGGAGCGGTGATGGGACTAGTAAATGGATTAATTATTACAAAGGGGAAGGTAGCGCCATTTATTGCTACTTTAGCCACTATGACTATTTTTAGAGGGTTAACACTTGTGTATACTGACGGTCGTCCAATCACAGGTTTATCTGATAGTGTTAGTTTTCAGATGTTGGGGAAAGGCTACTTTCTCGGTATTCCATTCCCGGTTGTGACTATGCTAGTTGCTTACTTTATTCTCTTCTTTATTTTAAGAAAAACAACCTTTGGCCGTGGAGTATATGCGATTGGTGGAAATGAAGAGGCATCCTTGCTATCTGGATTAAAAGCCGATCGATTGAAAATCGGTGTGTATGCGATAACCGGATTCCTATCGGCATTAGCTGGGATTATTTTAACGTCTCGTTTAAACTCTGCACAGCCTACAGCGGGTGTCAGTTATGAGTTAGATGCCATCGCAGCGGTTGTATTAGGAGGCACCAGTTTATCTGGAGGAAGAGGTTGGATTTTTGGGACCTTAATTGGTGCGCTAATCATCGGATTCTTGAATAATGGTTTGAATCTATTAAATGTATCATCCTTCTATCAGCAGGTAGTCAAAGGTGGCGTCATTCTTCTAGCAGTGTTAATAGATAGAAAGAAAGCTGCCTAACTATAAATTTAATAAAAAACAAGGGGTGTTTGATTATGAAACAGGTATGGAAATTCTTTATCGTAGCACTTGTAATGATGATTGTCAGTGGATGTTCATTAGAACAAAGTGGGGGAAGTGAGAAGTCTTCTAGTAATAGCAAAGATGGAAAGGATGAAGGTACGAAAAAAATTGGTTTATCCATCTCCACTTTAAACAATCCTTTTTTTGTAACATTACGTGATGGAGCTGAAGCAAAAGCAAAAGAGCTTGGTATAGAAATTACAACTGTAGATGCTCAAAACGATCCTTCCAAACAATTAAATGACATAGAGGATATGATTCAACAAAATGTAGATGTACTTTTAGTTAACGCAGCAGACTCAGAAGCAATTGCATCAGCTATTCAATCGGCAAATGATGCAGGTATTCCAGTGATTACTGTTGATCGTAGTGCTGCGGGGGGAGACGTAGTTTCTCATATAGCGTCTGATAATGCTGCTGGTGGAATGATGGCGGGAGAATTCATTATCGAACAACTTGGCGATTCAGGTAAAGTAGTAGAACTAGAAGGGATTCCAGGCTCTTCTGCAGCTCGCGAAAGAGGAAAAGGGTTTAACGATGCAATAGACTCAGGCGAGGGACTTGAAGTCGTTGCCAAGCAAGCAGCAAACTTCGACCGAGCGGAAGGGCTAACGGTCATGGAAAATATTATTCAAAGAAGCAATGACTTCGGAGCAGTATTCGCTCATAATGACGAAATGGCACTAGGAGCTCTTCAAGCACTAGAAGCAGCAGGCATGAACGATGTAATCGTTGTAGGTTTTGACGCAACTGAAGATGCTGTTTCCTCTGTCAAAGCAGGAATATTGGCTGCTACAGTAGCTCAAAAACCAGAGCTAATGGGCCAACAGGCAGTTGAAGCAGCTTCCAAAGTTCTAAATGGAGATGAAATAGAAAAATCTATCGCAGTGGAACTGGAATTAGTGACTGAATAATAAGGGGAAAGGTCCCTTGTCGCACGCTTTTTGCTAGATATTAATTGAGGTGCAAGTTAATCTTCATAGAGAGGTTGACTAGTATAGTAGATTAATAGGGTCTATCTGAACAGAGGCTTCTTCCGGAAAACAGAGGTTCAAAAAAATGTTTTTTAAGGCATTCAAAAATCCATATGCCTATGATTTTTGAATCGAAGAGTAAACCCACCGTTCAGTAGAAACGGTGGGTTTTTGGTTATTTATCTGGTTATCACCATGTAAATAATGAACGAAAGGGGTGCTCAATACTATAACAACTGCATCGACGTCACACACGTCCCATCTTCTTTAAACGTGGTCAATTTACTTTCCGCCACTTTTCCGTTGTGCTCAATTCGAACTTGATACTCTTTCTCTCTTGGTAGCCATAAATCAAGGAAACCATTTTTCGGAGATTTCATTGTTTCCTTTGTGACAATCTTTCCTTCACTATCAATGATGGTAACGTCAAATTCCTCATTGGCCAGTTCACCTTGGCAGCTAGTCAAGTTATGAATCGTACATGGGTGGGTGTTTTTTACATATAGTGCAATAGAGACAAAGAATTCTTCTTCTGGTAATTCATACACTTTTTCTTCGCCGTCTGTTTCTTGCACAATTAAATGCTCCGATGTGATAGAGGCGTTCTCCGCTTGGATGCTGCCTTCGCTATAACTTTGTACTAGTTCTTTTGTTGCTTTTAAATCTGTCTCAGAATTTGATTGCGTAGTATCATCCCCACAAGCTGCTAAAAGAACGGCTGCTGCGAGCGTTAGTAGTATTGTTTTTTTCATAAAGGTTTCCTCCTTATTCGCTTCTAATAGGAATTATACATTATGAGTGACCAAGGGGACAGTCCCTTTGGTCTCTTTTTGGTTCAAGAAATAGACGAAATGATGCCCTCAAATCTACCTTTTACACACTATTTATACTGCTAAGAAAAGCAAAAGTCTTTTCGGAAGGCTGTTTTCGCAAAGATTGTGGCTTTTCGAATATGAAGGAATCCCTTAACTTGTATGATTTCGTGCTCTTTTCCTAATGAAAAATTTTTCATTTCTAGATAAAAAGGAAGAAATCAATCAAAAAAACCCTACTGCCTGTTTTTTCTTTGTGTCAAGAGCAACAATGTATACGAAAAGAGCCTTTCGGAAACATCTTTATTAAGTGAAAAATGTTAATATTAGGTTAACGGATATATACCACGTATACCACACGAAATATCCACCTAAATGTTCGCCCTCTCCCCCTGCTAAACGACCCTCCAGTAAAACTCAAACCAAGGATATCTATTCAAATTGTGAATCAGTTTTTATGCCAATGAATAAAAATATGAATGCAGACGAAAGGATGATAACTTTGCCAAGGACGGCACGAAAGAAAAGCTCCACTAACACTTACCATATGATTATAAGGGGAATCAATCGACAAACGATATTTGAAGAGCAGGAAGACGCCGTTATGTTTTTACAGATTCTGAACCAGTTTAAAGAAAAAAGCGGTTATAAAATTTATGGGTATTGTCTGATGGGGAATCATATCCATATTCTGATTAAAGAAAAAGAAGATTTGGGCATTGCAATGAGGAGAATTGGTGCAAGTTTTGTCTACTGGTACAATTTAAAGTACGAGAGATGTGGGCACTTATTTCAGGGTCGATATAAAAGTAAGCCGGTTGAAGATCGGAGTTATTTACTAAATGTACTAAGGTATATACATCAAAACCCTGTCAAGGCTGGACTAGTGAGTGATATTTCAAAATATCAATGGAGCAGTTATTCTGAGTATGTGAATTTCTGCAAAGTGGTTGATAGAGATTTAATATTAGGGCTTTTTCATCAAAATCGCGAAAAAGCAATCTCGTTATTTTCAGCGTTTCATCAGAAGCAAGATGAAGGGGATTTCTTGAGTATCATTGAAAATAAAAGATTGTCGGATCAAAATGCACAAGAGATAATAAATAATGTTTGTCATGTGAAACACAGTACGGACCTTCAGAAATTAACTAATAGAGAATTGCGAGACCGATATTTGAGAGCATTGAAAAACAAAGAATTATCCGTAAGGCAACTTGCCAGGCTCACTGGAATCAGCAGAGGAGTAATCACGAAAGCATAACAATTATTGATTCTTTATTAAGTCATGTATATACTTCCAACCTCGATTCCTTCTATTATATACCCCGATAACCAATCTATATTATTTCTCTCAAATCAAAACACTGGTAACGTAGAATTAGCAGTGCCATTCCCAAAAAATTGAATTCTAATCACAAAATCATACCGGCAGAACTGTCCCCTTGGCACCTCTTGGTCATCCCTAAGTTTTAAAAAAAATGAAGGAAATGGATATTGGGGTGGGGGATAATATATGGAGATAGTTACAAGAAGGGGGAGGCAGCATGACGGTGAATCAGGAGCTTTATCAAAAATCTTTAGATAAAGGATGGGAAGAGACACAGTCTTATGATGTGAATAAGTTATTTTTGGTGGGATGATTCCAGTATTGGTGTTGGGAACACGTAATAGTAAATGGTTGAATGTATCAATGAAACGAGTGTATCCAATTATTCTGGTTGGTGTTCTTGTGCTTATTGGAAAGTTCCTATTTGCTGGACCTTCATTAGATGGGACTTTGCCTTTTGATGAAAGAGCGGTAAATCTGGGGTATAGAATTGGTTGTGTTCTACTTTTTTTATGGTGGAAAATAGTGCTGACGAAACCTTATCAGCAACATGTCATGACAGAAGGGGAGGACGAGCCTCTTTTGATAACAGCGATTATCTGGTCCGTCATTGGGAGAGTAATTGAAATGGTTTTTATAACAGGGTTCAAGGTATTGATCTAACAACAACGACTTCTTGATAGGGGTAGGAGGGGGGAAGACAATGGACGAGATGATTAGGAATAATCAAGTGCCAGTGATTGAACAGTACTTTGCTATGAAAAGCTATG
Source organism: Bacillus sp. 2205SS5-2 (assembly GCF_037024155.1). Taxonomy (NCBI): domain Bacteria; kingdom Bacillati; phylum Bacillota; class Bacilli; order Caryophanales; family Bacillaceae; genus Bacillus; species Bacillus spongicola. The sequence continues at coordinate 18,178 of NZ_JAYKTS010000013.1, read as the reverse complement.
AAGAGGCTGTACCATATATTCAGTTGCTTTTAGGAGAAAACCCGAATGATGCTGCCGCATTGTATTTTATGGCCGTAGTAGAGCTCTCAAGAGAAAACTTTCACGAAGTAAGAGTGTTATGCGAGAGGGCTATGCTAAACGGATATGATGAAGAGCGGTGCTTTTATGTAATTGCTACTACTTATAGAGAAGAAAAGAACTATAGAGAAGCGGAAAATGCCTATTTAAAGGCATTAGAAATAAGCCCTCATTCAGCAGAGGTTCATGCATCTTATGGCTATTTGATGTTTATTACAGGCTATGAAGAAAAGGCGATACGATTACTAGAAGAAGCGATGAGGATTGATCCATCTAGTGATCAAGTCAATCAATATGTTTTACTCTTCTACTTCGCAAAGTCGGATGAAGAAAATCAGTTGGCAAGGATTAAACAAATAATGGAAACATCCAGTAGTGAAGTGCAAAAGCTGGTCAATTTGGCTATCTATCACGATTTACGCCAGCAACCGAAACAAGCAAGGGAATTTGCAAGACAAGCGTTTTTACTTGATCCTACTAGCGACCACTTATTAGGCGTGTTAGAAACCTTAGATGAACAAATTCACCCACTATTCTTACCTATTCGATGGATGCAGAAGGTTGGGGGACCGGCCGTTGTTTGGATTGGTTTTATGGTAATGTCGTTTATTCTGAGTTGGTTAAATCAAGACACGATTCTACTCGTGTTTGTAGTTAGTTATATTCTTTTTTGTATTTATACTTGGATTGCACAACTACTTTATCAACGATTTGTGAAGGAGCGATTAGCATGAACAATCTTACAATATTAGAGGCGGTGGTCGAGAAGGATTCGGTCAATTACGAGGCTTGGTACTTGTTAGGGAAAGAATACATAAAGAATAATAGGTTGAAGGAAGGGCTTCATGCTTTTTCGTTAGCATTATCGCTTGAGAATGACGAAATGAAAGCGTTAGTGCAGCAATCGTTAGCTTCTTATCTTTCCTCTTCGGAAGAGACTGTTTTCTCAATGGAAGAAGAGAAAGCTCTCGATGCGTCAAAAGAAGATTCGTTGAAAAGAGAATCTAGTAAACTAGAAGTGATAAAAGGAAATAAGCCAGCAAAGGTTCTTCCATTTGTTGAGAAAAAACCGAAGCCGGTTACCTTTGAGGACGTAGGTGGATTAGAAGCATTAAAGAAGACGATTGAAATGAAAATCATTAAGCCATTCGTGAATCCAGGACTTTTTTCTAAGTTTAAGAAGAAATCTGGTGGAGGTATTCTACTTTTTGGTCCTCCGGGATGCGGCAAAACTTTTATCGCCAAAGCTACTGCTGGTGAAATTGGGGCGAATTTCTACCCTGTGCACATTACGGATATTCTCGATCCCTATTTTGGAGCGAGTGAGCAAAATTTACATCAAATGTTTGAAACGGCAAGAGCTAATCGACCGTCTGTCTTATTTTTTGATGAAGTAGATACGATTGGCTATAGTCGTTCGAAATCTACGTCCGATACCATGAGGCCGTTAGTGGATTCAATGCTAACAGAGATGGAAAGCGTCGATACAAATACAGACAAGTTACTCGTTATTGGGGCTACTAATATGCCATGGGATGTGGATGCGGCATTCAAGCGACCTGGTCGTTTTGATAAGTTAGTGTTTGTTCCACCACCAGACAAAGAAGCTAGAAAACAAATCTTTGCATTAAAGCTAGACGGCAAGCCCGTTGAAGAAGCACTTCAATTAGAGTTACTCGCTGCAAAAACAGAAAACTATTCTGGAGCAGATATTGATAATGTGATAGAGACGGCCATTGAATCGGTTCTAAATGAAATAATGGATACAAATGAGGAAAGGCATATTTCAATGCACGACTTATTACAAGCAATTGAAGAAACTACTCCTAGCACACTCGAATGGATGAACACAATAAAAAACTATATAAAATATTCGAATCAAAGTGGACTATATAGTGACGTAGCTAAGTATTTGAAGTGAAGCCAGAGAGATAAGCCAGGGGGACGGTCCCTCTGGCTCCCCATACAGGCTTTAAAAATTCCTTCTCAAATGAATAGGTAGAATCCTGTTAATAGTGAACCTTAATAAAGTTGTCATATTTTTATAGTGAAGAACATTGGGGAATATCTGTATATATCATATGGTAAAATATACAAAAAGACTCTTGGCGGTGACAATGATGACTAAACACTTATTTAAACTAGATAAAGAGCTACTAGATTTACAAGCGATGGAGATGGATGAATCTTTACTTCATTTTTTTCAGCGCTTTGAAGGAGTTCCTGATACTTTTGAAATGGTGAATGATCGCGGGGTTACTAGAAAATTCACATTGAATTGGGACGATAAAACATTACGAGGAAGAGGAATAAAAGGTTTTTTCTCTCCCTATGTATCCGAGTATTTATTCATAGAACAGACACCTGATGGAATCATTCGCATCTCAGCTGCAGAAAGCCGAAAACCGAAGACAGACGAATTTGCTATCACACCTGCTAATAAGGAACGCATTGAAACCGTTTTATCTGCGATGACCGAGTTTAAACAAGCTCCGGAAAAATGGTTTCAGTTGTACCAAATGTCTCAGGATTTTCAGTTTAATGCCAAGGATGACCAATTGATTTGTTTGCCGTATATTCGGGAAGCCGAAGTATATCAATATCAATTGAATACGGTGAAAGCTGTTATGAATCGCTTCAAAGGAAGGGCTCTATTAGGTGATGAGGTAGGGCTCGGAAAAACTGTTGAAGCCGGTATGGCAATGTTAGAGTATTTGATGCGCGGGCTTGCCAAAAAAATTCTCATTCTCACCCCCCCTTCACTTGTTCAACAATGGGAAAATGAAATGAAAAGAAAATTCAATCAGGATTTCATTAAGGCGGATGATCCAGCCTTCAAAAAAATGAGCGGCGGGGGCTGGTCACACTATAACAAAGTGATTGCCTCTATAGCTCTGGCCAAAAGAAAGAATCACCGCGAACTCATTTTTGATCAGCATTATGATTTGGTGATTATTGACGAAGCTCATCATCTGAAAAACCGTAACACGGAAGCATGGAAGTTTGTGAATGGAATCAATAAAAAGTATATCTTCCTTTTGACAGCCACACCGGTTCAAAATCACTTGGAAGAGCTTTATAATTTAATCACTCTACTCAAGCCTGGTCAATTAAAGACCTATAGTTATTTTAAGAAGAACTTTGTCGAAAGCAATGACGGCATAGAAGCAAAGAATGTTGATAAGCTAAAAGGATTGCTATCTGATGTCATGATTCGAAATAAAAGAAGTAATGTCGATGTTCAGTTTACAAAAAGAAAAGCTTTCACGCAAACAATTGAATTGCCACCTGCTGAAAAGGAATTATATCAAGAAATCAGTCTGTTTATTCGTACTAAGTACAAGGAAGAAAAATCTTCCCTCAATCGATTCCAGCTTAAGAATTTACAGGAACAAATGGGAAGCACCTATACTTCAGTCCTACATTCACTCGAAACTCTCTCTACTAATAAAAATCTGGTTGAAACGGATCAACAAACCTTAAAAGAATTTGTCAGCAAAACAAAGAAAATTGTCAATGACGAGTCAGTCCAAAACCCAAAAATCCAACAACTTATCTCTATTTTGACTGACTTTAATGATAAAATGCTCATTTTCACCAAGTATAAATCAACACAAGCCTTTCTTGCCCGTGTCTTAAAAGAGAATGGCTTTAAAGTAGCTGAATTTCATGGTGGTTTAAGGAGAAAGGAAAAGGAAGATCAGGTTACTTTTTTCAAGGAAGACGCAGATGTTTTGGTGAGTACGGAGGTCGGTGGTGAAGGACGTAATCTTCAGTTTTGTAACGGGATGATTAACTTCGACTTACCCTGGAATCCTATGGCGATTGAACAGAGAATTGGTCGAATTCATCGAATTGGTCAGACTCGCGATGTGTTTGTCTATAATTTAGTGGCCAAAGATACGATTGAAGACTATATTCTCAATTTATTAGATCGTAAGATTAATATGTTTGAGCTTGTGGTTGGGGAAGTTGATGCGATTCTTGGGGATGTTGAGGAGAAAGAAGATTTCGCTGATTTGATGATGAATGCTTGGGTTTTGTCGGATAATCCAGCTGAAATTGAAAGAGAGCTAGATCAGATTGGTGATAAAATGTTTGAAAATAAACAGAAGCTATTGAAGCAAAAGAAGCTGGATGAATATTTGTTTTAATTTCGAAAATCAGCCTCCTTTTTTCAAAGGAATGAAGGGGTTGATTTTTTTCAATAGGAGGATTAGGTGATGGAATTACAAAGATTTGTGACCAATGTGATTGAGGGTTTTGGGGGGATGGTGGTGCCGGTTGAATATGCTCTCTGTCATGTTCTTATTCCCGAGGAGTACAAGGGGTATTTTCAAAATAAATCTGAGTTTGAGCTATCGTTTGACTATGAAGTGGCTCAGGAGAATCCTAGCTCGGAATTTGTTACTTTTGGTAGTTTTGTTTTAGAGCAGGTATTGGAGATTGCTCACAAAAAGGCGGTCAGTACGATGCGATTTGCCGAAATTGAACGGTTAACACTGGCGTATCCGCTCAAGAAGATTCACCAATATCTTCAGGATGATGCTGGTAAGCCTCATATAGTGAGTGAAACAAAGGTAATGGGCATTTGGGCTGTTTATCAATTTCAGATCGCTTTTGTTTCGGATGAAAAAGAGCTGCGGTCGGAGCAGGTCTGGGTAAATTTAATCACGGGGAAGGTTTGTAGGACCATGAAGCAGGAACAACATCGGATTGTCTACCATAATGAGCCGGTTTACACATATCCTCTTGCGGAAGAGTTCAATATTTTTGATGGTTATGAGGTCGCCTATGACCACATCAGGCAAAATACTGAGAGTGAAAGAAAGCAACGTTCCCAGGAGACCTCGATAAAAAAGGATTTAGAAAGAATTGAGTCCTATTATCAGGAATTGCTTTCAGAGAACGGTAGGAAAGCTTCACGAAAAGGGATTAGTCACGATAAGAAGCAAAATCTACTAAAAAAAGCAACAGCAATCGAATTAGAAAAAAACAAACAAATTCAAGAAATTAAGGACAAATACAACGAGAAAATCGAGGTTTCACTTGATCATGGAATTCTGTATTTTATTCCACTCCTTAAATATAAAATTGAATCGCATTTCAGATCGACTAAGAAAGAAAGAACCTTATATCATAACCCGATTACGAAGCAATTTGATGATTGAGAGACCAGAGGGAGACCAGAGGGACGGTCCCTCTGGTCTCCAATCGAAATCGAGTCAGTATCATGCTATGATTACTACATAATGTAGATACTATGAGGAAGAAAAATTGACACCTCTAGCTATACTGTTATCCCAAGTTTTTCAAAAAGAACTTGGGTAGAAGGAGTGATTAATAGTGCTAATTCAATGCACAAAAAAACTATTAGATGAACTGAAAGTAACCCCTGATTCGGAAGTTGAGGAGAACCCTCTGTTTGCTTGGCATGCCAATTTATTAAATATAGGTCGAAAGAAGACGGTTGTACTGGTGAATGATGCGAATCGTTATGCCATTGTTCTTTATGGATTGAAGGCAAAAGATATGAAGAATATTGATCAGTTGATTCGACAAGCAATTCAAAAAACCTTTCAAGCGGAAAGTATGAAGGATGAAGTCATTGAGCAGTTCATTCAGCAGGCAAATAGGCTAGTTTTTGCGAAAACAAAAGATAGAACCTCTGTGGCAAGGATGAACAAAGTATGCGAGAATGTTTATTGTTTTGAGGACGTTCTGGATCATGAGTCCATTATTCAGGCTGAAATGAGCACGAAGATTAACACTCTGTTAGCAGGAGACGGAAAAAATAGCTACATATATCCGAACGAAGAACTGTACAAGCAATTGGAAGTGTGGGTAGGTCAAGCGATATTTCAGTCAGAAGCGGTCGAGCTTAAAATCACATTGGAGCTTGAGAATTTCTCCGTTTGGCGTAGAATTACCGTGCCAGTGAACTTCACTTTTGAGAAATTACATCATGTAGTACAAGCGGCTTTTGGTTGGGAAAATTGTCATCTTCATGAATTTAATCTTTATCCCAGCACTAGCGGTGACAATGTCATACCCATCACCAACGAGAAGCCATTTTTGAATTTAGTAGGCAGTAGGGAAGCCTTTAACTTTCCCAATGATGTCCCCGTGAAAATGGAAACGGGTATCAAGCTCGTTGACTATTTGTCGGCAAAGATTGAATACAATTATGACTTCGGCGATGGCTGGCAGCACATAATTGAGGTAGAAAAAGTAATAGATGATTATCGACTCAACTATCCAATCTGCCTAGCTGGTGAAGGAAACGCTCCACCAGAAGATGTCGGCGGAGAACCAGGATACGAAGAATTTATACGTATTATTGGTGACGAAACGCACCCAGATTATGAACATATGGTGAGTTGGGGGAGAGGACAAGGGTATCGGGAGTTTGATATGAAGGACGTGAATAGACGACTTCGAAACGGGGGATGAAACTTTTCCTTCTATAATTGCTTTAATTTTGTAAATTGGTAAAATGGAAATAGACTGGGTTGTTCTTGCAAAGTTCATTGCTTTTCGACCAGCCTATGAGCGGTGATATCGCTTTGTTCCGGGCATCATTTCGTCTGTTTTTTGATGGAAATCAACAGTAAAATGTAGGATTTAGTCAGAAATCAAATGAAATAGCCTCAATCTGTATGAAAAGAGTCATAGGAAAAGAGCCTAACCAAAAGGGAAGAACTACTGTAGTAATTTTATGGATGGTTGATTAAAATGAATTCCACACGATTTATAGATAGGAGGGAATACTTAATGAATATACTTGTCACAGGTGGAGCGGGTTATATCGGTTCACATACATGTGTCGCTTTACTCGAAGCCGGACATAATGTGGTGATTGCGGATAATCTTTGTAACAGTAAGTTAGAAACAATTGAGAAAATTAAGCAGATTGCTGGAAAAGAGGTTACTTTTTATCAAGTAGATGTTACGGACAAAGAGAAAGTGAATGATCTTTTTTCTACACACGAGTTTGATGGCGTGATCCATTTTGCTGGACTGAAAGCAGTGGGAGAGTCAGTCGAGAAGCCATTAGCTTATTATTTTAATAATATCGTGAGTACGATGGCATTATCAGAAGCTTGTTTGAAATATGATGTCAATCGCTTTGTGTTTAGTTCTTCAGCAACGGTTTATGGAGATAACCATGTCCCATTTGTGGAAACGATGGACCTTTTACCTACGACTAACCCATATGGTGAAACGAAAGCAATGAGTGAAAGGATTTTAACCGATATTAGCAAGGCGAATCCAGCTTTTTCTGTTTCACTCTTACGTTATTTTAATCCAGTCGGGGCTCATGAATGTGGGTTAATTGGAGAAGCACCAAACGGGATTCCGAATAATTTAATGCCTTATGTTACACAAGTGGCGAAAGGAAAGCTTAAGAAATTAAGCGTTTTTGGAAACGACTATCCGACCGTGGATGGGACCGGAGTTCGTGATTATATTCATGTAACGGACTTAGCAGAGGGTCATGTAGCCGCCTTGGATCATCTTACAGCAGGTGTTCATATCTACAACTTGGGGACGGGTAATGGTACGAGTGTACTGGAATTGGTGAGAGCTTTTGAAGAAGCGAATGAGATGGAAGTTCCTTTTGAAGTGGTTGATCGTAGACCAGGCGATATTGCTTCTTGTTACGCCGATGCGTCGAAGGCTGAAAGAGAACTTGGCTGGACCGCTAAGCTTGATATTTTTGCGATGTGCAAAGATTCATGGAGATTTGAGAAGAATTATAGCGAGTGAGTAGGGACAAGGGGACGTATCTTGTCCCTACTTTTATGAAGAAAACAATTTTAATGGGTATTAAAGTGGGACGAGGGACTGTACCTCCATCCCACCTCTCAATAGCATCGAAGAAAGTTTTACGCTATAATTCTAACTAGTATTCATATATGACTGTTTTCGCAAAGATTGTGGCTTTTCGAATCAGTCTATAAACGTTGATATAGCTTCGTTTAGGGCATCACTTCGACTATTATTGATGGAAATCATCAGTGAAATGGGCAATTTAATTAAAAATATGATGAAATAGCCACAATGTATTCGAAAAGAGCCTTATGAAAAGAGCTTTATATATTGAAGATAATGTAAAAGGGACGTGTAGTAAATGAGAATAGCTGTAGCGGGCACCGGATACGTAGGACTATCCAATGCCGTATTATTATCGCAGCACAACGAAGTTATCGCTGTGGATATTGTAGAAGAAAAAGTGGAAATGATTAATCGCCAAGAGTCACCTATTGTTGATCATGAAATCGAACAGTTTTTAACAATGAAAACGCTTAATCTATCAGCGACTACGGATCAAGTTCTAGCATATAAAGATGCCGAGTTTGTCATTATAGCGACACCGACAGACTATGATGCAGAGAAAAATTATTTCAATACAAAATCAGTTGAAAATGTGATTGAGACGGTTTTAGATATCAATCCAAATGCGGTGATGGTAATTAAATCGACCGTTCCTGTTGGCTATACAAAAGAAATAAGAGAAAAATATGGTACCAATAGTATCATCTTTTCACCAGAATTTTTGCGTGAAGGGAAAGCTCTTTACGATAATCTGCATCCATCGAGAATAATTGTTGGAGAGCAATCTCACCGGGCGGAGACATTTGCAGCCCTATTAATGGAAGGTGCAATAAAAAAAGATGTTCCAGTTTTATTTACTGACTCCACAGAAGCAGAAGCTGTGAAATTATTTTCGAACACGTATTTAGCACTTCGTGTGGCGTATTTTAACGAGCTCGACACCTACGCGGAGGTGAAAGGGTTAAATACAAAACAGATCATCGAAGGAGTTGGATTAGATCCTCGAATTGGGGATCATTATAATAATCCTTCGTTTGGATATGGTGGTTATTGTCTTCCGAAAGATACGAAGCAGTTGAGAGCGAACTACGATGATGTTCCGAATAACATTATCCAAGCAATCGTCGATGCGAATTCAACGCGAAAAGACCACATCGCTTCAAAAATCGTCGAGCAAAACCCGGCAATAGTCGGTATATATCGACTAACGATGAAAACCGATTCGGATAACTTTAGAGCATCTTCCATCCAAGGCATCATGAAACGGATCAAAGCGAAAGGCATTGAAGTTGTCGTGTTTGAGCCAGTGTTAGGAGAGGATACATTCTATAACTCCAGGGTTATTAAGGATTTGGCTGAGTTTAAGCAGATGTCGGATGTTATTGTGTCTAATCGTTTAGATGCTGAGTTAGCGGATGTTGCAGAAAAAGTTTATACGAGAGATCTTTATCAAAGAGATTAACAATTATTATTAAAGATCGTTTGAATCCAATGAACCATTCGAATTTAGTGAATACTATTATTGAGCTGAAGAATTCCCTTTTCTATTCGCATAGAAGGGGGAATTTTTTACTTTAAGGCTCATTTCGTATACTTCGTTGCTCTTGACACAAAGAAAAAACAGGCCGTAGGGTTTTTTCGATTGATTTCTTCTTTTTTATCTAAAAATGAAGAATTTCTCATTATGAAAAGAGCACGAAGTCATACAAGTCAAGGGATTCCTTCTTATACGAAAATCCACAATCTTTGCTAAAACAGCCTACATTAATGAAGTCTGTCAGGATCCTTGATGATTCAGTGATTTCGTTTGAAAAAGCTGTTTTCACACAGTTTGTTACTTTCCGTACCAGTCTATAACTTATGATTTTGCTTTGTTTCGAGGCATCATTTCGTCTGTTTATAATGGAAATCAACAGAGTAATGAAGGATTCAATCAAAAAGTAGATGAAAAAGGCAGATTGCATACGAAATGAGCCTTTAAAAAAGATGAACCGAAAACGATTATTTTTCCGATTTGTACCCTGAAGAGGATAGTGACTTTCATTGCCAAAATAGCTCTGTAAAAAAACAGTCCTTTCTTTCCCGTAAAGGTAGAAAGGACTGTTGAGTTAGATTCGTTTAGTTTTGAGTAGCTTCAGCAAGTTCTGAATCGGTAGCAACAGCGCTTATCCCACCAAGAATAGTCACATTCACTATTTGGCGATTTTTGATGAGATCTTCAGTTACAGGAGGTAAAGCATTCGTTTTTGTGAACAGAATAGGGCTTTGTCTTTTGGCAGCTAAAGCAGCTCCTGTTAGAGCATCTGGAAAACTATATCCAGTGGCAACGAAGGCTTCGTGATGGCCGATACTGAGTTCTTTAATAATGTCTCTGGCAGTTTCAAACCGATCAACTCCACCTAGTCTTGTAACTTTGGAATGAATGCTATCTGCAATCTTCTTGCTTACCACAGCTTCACTGCCAACGATGATAACTTCATCTTTTTGATTAAGAAGCTGGAGCGTTTTTTTATCCAATCCCTCTTTATTCGTCAGGAAAATTGGCACTGCATGCTGTGCGGCGTATGGGGCAATCGCTAGAGCATCAGGGAAGTTAAATCCTGTTGCTACAATTGCTTTTGAATTGCTTGTACCAAGGTGGTTAGCAATAGCAATGGCAGTTTCAAATCGATCTTTTCCTGAGAGACGATTGACGCTTAGTCCCATTTCTTTACTTAATTCATCTTGAACAGTAGTAGAAACAGCAGAAGTTCCGCCCAAAATAATCGCTTTTGATGCACCAAGACGAACAATTTCTTCTTGCACTGCTTTTGGTAAGCTATTTTTCTCTGTTAAAAGAATAGGGGCATCATATTTACTAGACAGCGTCGTGCCAGCAAGTGCATCTGGAAAATCATCGCCCCTAGCAATAATCACATTGTCGGTCCCTTCATACCAACCATCCTTTGAGATTTCAATAGCTGTCTCATAGCGACTTTCTCCTGATAGCCTTGATGTAATTGGTTGTAGATAGGCAGAAGAAACGTAACCAACCTGCCCTGCGGAAGGGCCGTCAATTATTTTCACTTTATAGCGAACCCAATGTCTATTGCTAGAAAAACCACTAGTTTTCACGTGATGCATTTCCTCTAAAATCTCCACGAGAGTTTGGGCAGATAGTTTAGTGAGGAAATTTCCCTCCATGTTGCGGTAGAAACTTACCTCTTTAGTAATTTGAGCTATATCCGCTTTTGCAAAATTAAGGCTTGAGTGTGTATATAGACGGTCGTTGTCTACGTATCTCTCAACGTTAAATTTAATAGGAACCTTTTTAGTAGGGTCATAATCAAAGTCTTTTGTAGTAAAGGGTAATCTTTGCAGTGAATAGTCATCTACGAAGCTACCAGTCTCAATTTTACGCCATACTTCTTCTTGATAGGCGTCATCATTTACTTTTCCTGAGTCTTTCACAAGAGGACTATTGGTAGGATAGGTCCCATTATAGGCCATAACGGCAAAATACCAGTTTTCAATGATGTTTCGATTACCTTGATTAATGACAGGCAATGAAGGGTTATTCCATTTGTCATTTAAAATGTGTAAGCCTGCATCGACGTTATAGCAAACATTCTCAATGAGTAATTCCTTGTCAAAGTCCCCCGTTTCCAAACTTGTGACTTGCATTAAGCCGAAGCCGTCGGGTTTCCCGTCCCCATCATCATCATTTACTGCTTCATAATCCCATGAGCCGTTTTCTTGACTAACAATTCCTTTTACGATCTCAGGTGGAATATGATATTCCTTGGCTTTATCTGTTAAGAGTTGATTAACTTCTAATAAGTTAGTTGCATTCACCGAACAAGGATATTCATCTGCATTCGTGTTATTAGCAAAAATGAACAGTGTACTGCTTAGTAATAGCATGCTAGAAATAATTTTTGCGATTTTCATCGAGGTCCCCCTAAAGATTTGATTCTAACATTATACCATATTAAGGGAAAAATGGATTTGAGCTAGTTTAATAGACAAAAAAATATCGGGTTTAATTGATTGAAGGATAGAAAAAATTGGGGGGGACTGGTTTGTTTTGAAAAAAATGAGAATATCAAGATTAAAAGATTCACACCAGACAACTCTCTATTTTAGAGAGGCTGTTCTCGCAAAGTTTGTGGCTTTTCGAACCAGTCTATAAACAGTGATTTAACTTTGTTTCGGGCATCATTTTGTCTGTTTTAGATGGAAATCAATGAGAAGTGGGGGATTTAATCCAAAATCCGAAGAAATAGCCACAATGGATACGAAAAACTCGATGGCAGCGCTCACGTCACGCCGCCACCACCTATCATGAAAAAAAGTAATTTCAACCCCAATAGTGGTATAAACCCGATATGTTTGAGGCAAACTTACTAATTTGGCGATACCTAAATATGCCTCTTTTCATACAAAGAGAATTTTGTTAAAACATCATTGTGAGAAGCGTAATTATGAGGATATATACACAATATTTGATCTTACTACTAGAAAAAGTGGTAGAGAGACATTACTTCAGTTGATAGTAATGCTAAATCTTTCTAGACCATCATCATATCCAGTAATTTCACTTGCTTTGACTGGTAAGTAGTCAATACCGTCGAAACGGAGAGTGTGGAATCCGACAAAACTAGAGGATATTTGTAAATTATTGATGAAAAACTACTCTTTAGCCTATGAGTGATATGAAATATAATGGGATTCATCACTAGGAAGGGGAGTTTTTTCATGAAGAGGTTATCGATATTTTTGGTTGCTTTCCTGTTAATTGTGAATTGTGGTTATTGGTCAACGAGGGCTAGTGCAAGTGAGATGGATAGCCAATCGTTTAAGGCAGAAATTGAAAAAACATCAGAACATTTTACTTCTACAAAACTTGAGGATGAAAAGCTTAGTAGGTTAAAAGAATCTTTGCATGGAAATAATATGATGGTAGAAACGATGACTGTAGGAGAAGTTTATGAACAAGAACCAAATGATTCATTTAACCTAGCTGATTACATGGAACTTGATGATGTGGTTATTGGTAGTTTTGGTTGGTCAAACGATGTAGATATCTTTAGACTAGATACAACCGAGATGAAAGATATTTTTCTATACGGGGTGACCGAAACGGCGTTCAATGACCTTGGTTTCTTACTATTTTCTCCTACGGAAGAACCAATCTATCCTGATGATGGCTTTGTAGATGGAAGTGAAAAACTTCTCGCTTATTACGCATTACCACCTGGTACCTATTACTTGGTCGCTCTAGACTTAAATGAGAACGGAGGAAATGGCCTATACGGGCTAACCGCTTTTGCAGGTGAAACAGAGTATTATGAAAATACATTTAGGATTGCTGGGGAAAATCGCCACGAAACAGCTATTGAAATCTCCAATGTTGGTTGGCCGGATGGTGCTCATACGGTCGTATTAGCGAGGGATAACACCTTTCCAGATGCCCTAGCTGGAGCCCCATTAGCTTATCAAGAGGATGCTCCGATTCTTTTGAATCCGAAAGACGAACTGCATAATGCGGTGAGGGAACAAATACAATATTTAGAAGCTGAAAATGTGATTATTTTAGGTGGTACGAGTGCTATTTCTTTAAAAGTTGAACAAGAATTAAGAAATAGCGGGTTAAATGTAATGAGAATAGGGGGTAAATCTCGGTATGAAACGGCAGCCCTTATAGCGGACCAATTAGATACATACGATGAGGCCATCATTGCTTATGGTGGGAATTTCCCTGATGCATTGTCGATTGCCCCATATGCCGCTCATAATGGAATCCCGATTTTATTAACTGAAAAAGATCATTTGCCGAATGAAACGGCAACCGCTCTGAAGAGTGTTCACCAAACTGTGTTAGTCGGGGGGAGCGCGGCCATTTCAGAAAACGTGGAAAAGCAATTGTTTCAAAAGAACCCTACTAGAATCGCTGGAAAGGATCGGTTTGAAACTTCCGTCAATATTGCTAGTGAATTGAAAATCCCTATCGATATGGTTTCGATTGCAACGGGTGAAAATTTTGCCGATGCATTAACGGGCTCCGTTCTGGCAGCAAAATACTATCAACCTATTATTCTTGTCAAAAAAAATGAAATTCCTGCCCCTGTCCGAAACTACCTGATGGAAAAGGATTCATTATTTTATACAATTCTTGGCGGTGATGCTGCTGTATCACCAAATGTTGTAGAGGAATTAGCAAGCTATGTTGGAAATGAGTCTGCAGTTAATCCTACGAGTAGGTAATAAGTATCTCTAGCAGAGATGGCAGAAGATAGCAGATAATAGAGTATTTTGACAAAAAATGTTGTCGATGAGAAAAACTGTTAATATTAGAATTTTCAGTATAGAATTAGAGTATGAAACTATTAATTCTATTTTTATGAGGAGGATCTGATGTGCCATCCTACTATATGAAAGAAATTTGGACCCCACTTAAGTTAGTTGGCGTGAAAATATTTAGGTGTGAAAATAAACAAATTTTTATTAAAGTCTTCCAGAACCCCCGCAGGCGATTATTTAGATAAAGGTTGGAGAAAATATACTAATCTATGGAGATAACGTACGATAAAGGCAAAGCCATTGAAAAGTGGTGACGCAAAACTATAGGGGCTACTGTCTATCAGACAACGCTTGCCAGTTACCGAATTCGTATCTTATTTTTATAGAGATCTTTTAAACCTAGAATGAGGTTTTTTTTTATGTCCAAAACTTGAGACGCTTTGTTTCATATCGATAGTCGTCATTCAGAAGTAGTGAATAAATAGAAAAAATGGGTAGATATCGAAGAGGATTGGTGACTTTCCTCTTAGTAGTTGGTGGAGTGAATTGAGTCGTTATGAGGGGTTTCTGTGAAAATAGTGTTTTCATCTATCGGGAGGGAATTCCAAAACATAGGTTTTCTTGCATCCATTGCTGCTTTTTAAGCTAATTATTGGTAAAATCTTGCCTTTTGATTTCGTTCGAAAATCACGAAAAGATGCCCCGTAACCAATCTTTGTAGCAGAATATTCTACTTCAAAAACAGAATTATTTGTGAAAACAGCTTTAAAGGTTGAATAACTTGAACAATTCTAAGGAGAAGACCCAAGCACACTCGCTTCGCTAGAATATAAGTATAGTACATGTCATATTTTGGAGGGTAATATAATGAAGACAATCATCATCGACCCAGGACATGTTGGAAATGATCCAGGTGCTACCTTTCAATCTCCAAAAGAAGGTGTCCTTGCTCAACTCCAGCATTTATATGTATATTCCTCAACAGAAGACCTCTCTGAAGGGTATCCACTGGTAGATTCCAGATTCACACTTGTTCAAAGAGGGAGTGCTACCTACTGGACAAACCTCAATGGAAAATAGACAGTCCCTGGAACGAATTATGGTCAACGTATCTTAGGTATTCATCAATAAATGGTTCAGCATAAAATCAAAGAATTGGATGAAGAAAAAGCTGTGTTAGCAAGACTTAGAGAAAGGAGTTAGGGTTCTTAACCCTAACTCCTTTCTCTTGTTCTTTCAAATAATATTCTATTATTTGAAGTTCTCTACTCATTGATGAAACAGATGTTTTTCGTTCGATTTTAGCTCACACAGAACTCCATTTGAGGCTCTAAAGAGGACTCCTTTTTTCATGGGCTGTTTTTGCAAAGTTTGTTGCTTTTGGGATCGATCTTTAAACGGTGAAATAGCTTTGTTTCGGGCATCATTTTGTCTGTTTCTGATGGAGATCAACTATGAAATGGAGGATTTAGTCAAAAATCAGATGAAATAGCCCCAATGTGTACGAAAAGAGCCTTTGGAAAACAACGTTTAAGAAAGGGGCGGCATCTATTCGACTTTCCCAAAATGCTTATTATTTAATTTTGCGAAGACAATGCTAGTGTGAGAGAACGCTCAAAGAGAACCTTGTTTTAAAACAAGGTTCTCTTTGGGATTTAGCTATTATTTTTCTTTTGATCTCGGGCAGCTTGTTTTCTTTCTTTTTTGCTTTGGGTTAGTTCAGCACCAAATTCAGTATCAGTGGCATTATTTGCTGCAGCGGGTTGGTTTTGATTGTTTTTTTTAGACAATTTTCTTCCTCCTATGATTGTTTTTTGGCTATTACATCTATTATTATGTGCTTATTTTGGTAAATTATTTATATTTTTTTGGGGGTTTTTATCTGTTAATCGCTAATTTTTCACATTATAATAGAATGTGTTAGAAAGAGGGGGAAGTATGTAATGAAAAAAAATTTCATATTATTGTTATTTTCTATACTATTGCTTAATGTAATGACGTTTCCAGTTGTGGCTGAATCAGGAATTAATGAAGGAAAGAAGAATCAAAATCTGAATCCTTTCAACGAGGTCCTTATTTCAATACAAAATGGAGCGCCTACTCTTGAGATAATGGAAGAAGAGCCAAATGATATAATCGATGAGGCCAATGAGCTTACGTTCGAGCAATCGTTCAACCCTATCAACAGTGAACAGTTTGCTAAATTTGATACAGTAGATGATATTGATTATTACAAAATAGAAAATCCAAAAACTCAACATGTCTATTTGCTCGGATTAGAGGGTAGAGAGACTGATCTTGAAATTAACTTGTTAAACGTAAGCGAAGAAGAAATAATACCTGATTTTGTAAATCAAGATGGCGGTTCGAAGTGGCTAGCCTTTTATTTATTGCCAAAGGGCACTTATTATATTGCAACATCGGACTTGAACCGCGTAGGTGAAGGGGATTTTTATGGATTGAGTGCCATAACAGATGAAGTGATTCACTACTCTTTTGATCAATTTCGCATGTCAGGGCAAGACCGTTACGAGACAGCAAGTCAGATTGCCTTCTTTGGCGATCTATATACACCTGGAGGAAATACAATCATTCTAGCAAGAGATAACAATTTTCCAGATGCATTAGCAGGTGCACCACTTGCCTATCGGGAAAATGCACCAATTTTGTTAAATCCAAAGGATCGACTTCATAAAAGGGTGAAAGAGAATATACATATACTTGGAGCGAAGAAAGTTATTCTTTTAGGTGGAGAGGCAGCAATATCCGTCAGTGTGGAAAGTGAACTCATTGAGAATGGTCTCTCTGTAGAGCGAATTGGAGGGAAGAACCGCTTTGAAACAGCAGCCTTGATTGCACAGAAGTTAGGAGATTACGACCAGGCTGTGATTGCGGATGGGGGCAACTTCCCAGATGCATTATCAATAGCACCGTATGCAGCGTTCAAGGGGATACCAATATTACTAAGTGAGAAAAATAGGATACCAATTGAGACAAAAGCTGCGCTTCAATCAGTTGAGAAAACCATTATTGTAGGTGGCATAAATGCGATTTCTCAAAAAATAGAAGAGAAACTAGCCTATACAAACCCAATTCGGTTCTCAGGAAAAGATCGTTATGATACTTCTGTGAATATTTCTAATGCACTTGGTTATTCTGGTAAAAGTGTTATTTTCGCTACTGGACAAAATTTTGCAGATGCACTCACGGGTTCTATTCTAGCAGCGAAATATGGTGATCCTATTATTCTAGTTAAAAAGGAAGAAGTTCCGCCATCAGTCCAAACTTATATCAGACAAAATCAAACAGTGAAACAAACTGTCCTAGGTGGGGAGAATGTAATTACAGAAAAAGTACTCAAGAAACTTGAAGAGCTTGCAAACTAGTTTATTTAATTGGAAAAAGCTCGTATTCCATGAATACGAGCTTTTTTTGTGGAGTCATTAAATTCTAAAGGCAGCTTTCGCAAAAATTGCTGATTTTCGAACCAGTCTACAAACTGTTAGATAACTTTGCTTAAGGCCTTTTTTTGTCTATTTTGGATGAATATAAACAACAAAATGAAGAATTGAAACAAAAATTTGAAGAATAAAAACAATGTATACGAAACCCCCATGTCCTGTCAGACACCGCAATTGATGAAAATGAGGGTAAGCGGTTTAATGTTGCATGGAACTGTTCATCATGTTTATGCAGGTCTGAGGTCGCCTCTTTTTTGGTGGATAAAACCCCGTATACGAAACCGATCTAGTACATTCATGAGTATCGCTGATTGTTGCCATGAGCACGAGTATAAAAATACAAGCTCAAGAATGTATGACCTAGCATTATACATAGGATGAGATTGAATGGATCCTATTTTAGAACGAGTTGCTGGCTTAGATATTCATCAAGAGACGGTTGTAGCGTGTGCCCTTTATGGTTGTTTAGATCGGAATCCCAAAAAAGAAACGAAGACATTCGGGACTACGGTCAATGA
>NZ_JAYKTS010000012.1:115679-116735 GCF_037024155.1 Bacillus sp. 2205SS5-2 | reverse complement strand
GCATTAGCGAAGAGGTCACACCCGTTCCCATACCGAACACGGAAGTTAAGCTCTTCTGCGCCGATGGTAGTTGGGGGTTTCCCCCTGTGAGAGTAGGACGTCGCCATGCATTATTAAAAAACAGCCTGAGGGCTGTTTTTTTGTTTTGAACTTGAACTTGAATTTGAACTAAATGAAACTAGATACTATTCATGAAAGGGAGTGAGAGTGGGGAGATCCGCCGCTTATCGCCGCTCGAACCAGCGCCGATGGTAGTTGGGGGTCCCCCTGTGGGAGTAGAACGTCGCCATGAATAAAAAAACAGCTTGAGGATAACGAGTTCTGTTTTGAAGTAGATACTTCTGATTAACCAACGAAATGGTTGAGTTATTCGCAGCCAAAAAACAATGTTATTTGCATAAAAACGGTCAGCGGTTTATGTGCTTCTGACCGTTTTCTTATGACGTTTATTATATTAGTTTGCATTCTCAACATATTTGTTCAACCCAAGCACCATGATTTACACCACTCCATCGGATAGGCTTTCGTCAGCCGAACTGTTACGGTAAATTCTCGCACCTATTAACCGAGCTTATAACACAAAATCTCTTACTAGATGGTGTGCTACTCGACGCAGGGGAAGCCTTTCAGAACGTTACCTCCTCATTCGACCTCTCAATGTAACCCTTCAGTTTTAGAAGACTAAAACTGCCTGACCTTTACCAAAATTGTGTGACCACATTTCTTTTGAGCCAGGAACATTTCGCACCAGTTATTGCCCCCTTTAACGGAACAATGTTAATAAAGAGATCAACCACTCCAAGAATAGCTAAATCTTAAACGACCACCCGCTAAAGCAGGTGGATTTAGACATAAATGTCACCGTCTAAAGTCGCAATTCAAGACTCAAGTCTTCTCAAAGTACCTAAGCTGAAGCATACTGAATTTGACTAAACTCACTCCTCAATCTTGAATATATCGTCTTTTCCATCACCAAACTGGTTGGCTATATAGTTTCGAATGATTTCTTAGTCGAATCCATGAAACTCTTCTGAACTCAGAACTTAACGCTGAAAT